>SVEI01000043.1 GCA_015057445.1 Lachnospiraceae bacterium
GAATGGGATATAAGAAGCATCCTTTTTATAGAGTAATCGTTGCTGACTCTAGATCACCTAGAGATGGTAGATTCATCGATGAGATAGGTACTTACGACCCAAATCAGGAGCCAGCTTCAGTTTCAATTGATGCAGAGGCAGCTAAGAAGTGGCTTGCAAATGGTGCTCAGCCAACTGACACAGTTGCTAAGTTATTTAAGCAGGCAGGTATCGAGAAGTAAGACTAGGGAGGTGCTAGTAATGAAAGAATTAGTCGAAATTATTGCAAAATCCCTCGTTGATTGCCCTGATGAAGTTGTTGTAAATGAGACAATCGAGGAAGATACTATTACAATTGAGCTTAAGGTTGCACCAGATGATATGGGTAAGGTAATTGGCAAACAAGGCCGTATTGCCAAGTCTATTCGTACTGTTGTTAAGGCAGCAGCGTCAAAGGGTGACAAAAAGGTAATTGTAGACATTAAATAATTCTAGAATTCCCCGGTTTTATAATCGGGGAATTGTTATTTTTCAGGAAGAGTTTGAGGAGATATGAATGGAAGAGTTTTTCAGAATTGGAGTGATTACATCCACTCATGGTTTGAAGGGAGAAGTGAAGGTATTCCCAACCACAGATGATGTAAATAGATTTAAGAAACTTAAGAAATGTATCCTGAGAACTAATAAGGGTGACATTGAAGTAGAGAAAAATAGTTGTAAATTTTTTAAGAATATGGTAATTCTATCCTTTAAGGAATTTAAGGATATTAATGAGATAGAAAAGTATAAAAATTGTGAGCTCTATGTTAAACGCGAAGATGCCATGCCACTTGATGAAGATGAGTTTTATATAGCAGATGTAATAGGTATGGAAGTTTACGAAGACCATACAAAGCTCGGAGAATTAGATGATGTAATGCAAACTGGAGCTAATGATGTTTTTGTTGTTAAGCTTCTTGATGGTAAGGAATTACTCATTCCTGTTATTAAACAATGCGTATTAGATATTGATTATAAGGGAAGAAGAGTAAATGTTAAGCTAATGAAGGGAATGCTTGATTGATGAGATTTCATATAATGACACTGTTTCCGGATATGGTTATGAATGGATTAAATGAAAGCATAACCGGGAGAGGGATGGAAAAGGGCTTATTTACTGTAAATGCAGTGAATATGAGAGATTTTGCCAATAATAAATATAACCACGTTGATGATTACACCTATGGTGGAGGAGCTGGTATGCTTATACAACCAGGTCCAGTATATGATTCCTACAAATATATTAAGGAGCAACTTGTCAAAAACCATGGAATATCTACGGACACAAAACTCAGAGTAGTTTATATGACACCAACAGGAACACCCTTTAATCAAGCAATGGCAGAAGAATTTTCAAAAGAAGAAGATTTGGTGATTTTGTGTGGTCATTATGAGGGTATAGATGAAAGAGTAATAGAAGAAATTGTTACAGACAATGTATCCATAGGTGACTTTGTGTTAACAGGGGGAGAGCTTCCTGCTATGATGGTAGTGGATGCAGTATCCCGTCTTATACCAGGAGTGTTAGGATGTGATGAAAGTGCTGTATTTGAGTCATTCTATGATGGTTTGTTAGAATATCCACAATATACCAGACCGCCTGTATTTATGGATAAGGAGGTACCAGAAGTACTACTTTCTGGACATCATCAGAATATAGAACATTGGCGATTAGAACAATCTTTAAAAAGGACAAAAGAACGTCGTCCTGACTTATATGAGAAATATATGGATGAAAATAGGGACAAGATAAATAAGCTTATAAAAAAGGGAAAAATCAATATTTAAGGTTATTCTTGTCTAATGGTACAAAATGTAGTATAATGTCCATATTAAATTACTTCGTAAGGAGATATCAAATGAAGAAGAAAATTTGTATTATACTAACAGGATTAATGATGACTTGTGCCTTGGTTGCATGTGGAAAAGATAAGAAAGAAGAAGTGGCAGTGGATGAGACAAAAACTGTTCAAGAGGATTTGGTAGAGTTCATTAATGATGAACTACCTGGAATAGCAACTGATAAGGACAATGCATTGACAATATACAACTCATATTTTAATGGTACAGAGGTAGATAATTCAGCATTGCTTACAGATCTTAAGAGTAATGCCATTCCAAGTTTAGAAAAGTATATAGAGAATCTTTCCGCTATAGAGGTAGAAACTGATGAGGTTAAGGAAGTGAAGCAGGCATACCTTATGGGTGTTCAAAAGCAATATGAAGCGATGAAGATGGTTGTTAACGCTGTTGAGAATGAAATGCCTGATTATTTGGTTCAAGCAGAGGCACTTATTGTTGAAGCTCAAACTTATATGAATGACTATGAAAATAAAGTTAAAGAACTGGCTGCTAGCAACCAGATTACAATTAATAGTAATACAATTTCTTCCGGTACAGTGGAGGAAGCCACTACTGAAGTAGCTACTACTGAGGTAGCACAGTAGATTTATTAAGCGACAACGGTTTCGTTTGTCGCTTTTTGATTATGTGAATTTTCAGATTTGTGTTTCGAAATATAGGAGGGGTGACATGGATAAGAAAGTTATCGATGGATATGTATTTGCCAGTAGCTTAGATGCAAAGCTGGCAATTAAAGAACAAAGTGCCATAAGAAAAATACAAGATAGTCTTGATATTAACAATATGGAAAACGTATATGAAACCTATAATAAATTGGTGACAAAGAATTATTTCTCTACACCTGTAGGAATGTCTTTTCTGCATGAGATGAGAGATTATCTAAAACAGTATTACGGGGAAGAAGAATTAGCACCAATATTTGTTGCAGATAAAAACAAACGCAATGAAAATAATACTTTGATGGAGCTGAATTACAAACAATTAGAAAGATTAAAAGCGGAGAATAATAGACTTAGTAACATAAAACAAAAATTGATTATAGCTGTGGTGTCAATGGTTATAATTATAGTGGGTATGGTTTTTATAGTTATAACAAACGAAAACTTAGGTTACTTTAATGCGGAAGAGAAAGTGTTAAATAAATACTCTGCATGGCAAGAAAGGCTAGAAGGCTGGGAGGAAGAGCTAATTCAAAGAGAAGAACTTTTGAATAAGTAGATTAGTTGATGTGGAGATTTCACAAATTATACATAAAGGTTTTGTATAATTAATAAAGGTACAGGTTAATTTTGGAGGTGCGTATGGATAATTTGAAAATTTTGGTAGTAGATGATGAAAGTAGAATGCGAAAATTGGTAAAAGATTTTCTTGTTAAGAATGGATATACAGTAATTGAGGCAGCAGATGGGGAAGAAGCGGTTGATATTTTCATGTCTGACAAAGATATTTCGCTTATAATAATGGATGTTATGATGCCTAAGTTAGATGGATACGAGGCAGCAGCAGAGATAAGAAAGATTAGTGATATTCCAATTATAATGCTTACTGCTAAAAGTGATGAGAGAGATGAGTTAAAGGGATTTGAAGTAGGAGTTGATGAGTACATTACAAAGCCTTTTAGTCCCAAAATTTTAGTTGCTAGAGTTGGAGCAGTATTGAAAAGAAGTAATGTGTCAGGAGATGAACAAAATCTTTCTGTTGGTGGAATTGACATGGATATAGCTGCACATCAAGTGAAGGTTGATGGAGAACTGATAGATCTTAGCTACAAGGAATTTGAATTGTTGAATTATTTCCTTGTAAATCAAGGAGTGGCTCTTTCTAGAGAAAAAATACTTAATAACGTATGGAATTATGATTATTTTGGCGATGCAAGAACTATTGATACCCATGTAAAAAAACTCAGAAGTAAACTTAAAGATAAGGGTGAATATATTAAAACCATATGGGGCATGGGATATAAATTCGAGGTATAGTTAATGAAGATTTCTATAAGGATGAAAATTACATTTATGGTAGTTGTGTTCACGGCGTTTGTGGTAACAGCGTCATGGTTTATTTGTAATTACCTTATAGCAGATATTTTCACCAGTAATCTCAAATCAAATTTAAAGGTTACTTATGAATCATGTAATGAGATTTTTAAAACTAAGGCTCCCCATAGTGATACAGGTGACCTATATGGACAGATTGAAAATCCTATAGAGGCCATAGTTATAATATATGATCCTATCAACAAAAGACTGTTTTCAACAATTAATGATGAAAGTCAAATGATGGATAGTATGAGCCAAATCATAGATACTCTTAACAAATCACAAAACGATATAAATCATAGTCCAGGAGAGTATACTATAAAGCGGAATCATGATATTTTGATGAATGCAGATTACTATGATTTAATTGGTAGATTAGACAATGGTTATATAGTAATTATAAGAACACCAATTGCACAGATAGAAAGTCTTATAGTGCTTGTAAATGATGTATTTAATACCGTAGCTATAGGGCTTATAATATTTGGTTCTATATTTATATTGCTTTTTAGTAACATTTTTTCATGGCCTATCAAAGTGTTAAGTAATAGTGCTAAGAAGATGGCGAATTTGGATTTTTCTGCCAAAGTACCTGTGGTTACAAAAGACGAGATAGGTGATTTGGCTACATCGATGAATGCTTTGTCAGATAGGCTTGAAAAAACTATATCTGAATTAAAAAGTGCTAATATTGAGCTTTCAAGAGATATAGAGGAGAAAACTCATATTGATGAGATGCGAAGAGAGTTTTTATCACACGTGTCTCATGAATTAAAGACACCCATTGCTTTGATTCAAGGATATGCGGAAGGTCTTAAGGACAATCTGTGTGAGGATCAGGAAAGTCGAGAATTTTATACAGATGTTATTATTGATGAGGCATATAAGATGAATACTATGGTTAAGAGACTTTTGACTCTTAACGAGATTGAATTTGGTGGTGTTAAACTTAATATAGAGTGCTTTGAACTAGTGGGATTTTTGAATGAGATAATATCAGCTAAAAGTTTGCTTTTGGGAGATTCCGGAGCAAAGATTGTATTTGATGAAGAAAAACCACTATATGTGTGGGCAGATGAGTATATGATAGAAGAGGTGTTTACAAATTATTTGGTAAACGCAATTCATCATGTTAGATCAGAAGGGGAGATTAAAGTATATTTTGAAAAATATCAAAATCTTGTAAGAGTTAATGTTTTTAACCAGGGTGAGAACATAGCAGATGATGATATTAACAAGATATATGACAAATTTTATAAGGCTGATAAAGCGAGAACAAGAGAATATGGAGGCAATGGAATTGGCTTATCAATAGTAGCTGCAACTATGACAGCCCATGGTAAGGCTTATGGGGTTTACAATGTTTTGGATGGAGTTGTATTTTATTTTGATTTGGATGCTAATTTGCCTTGATGGAAAACTAATTTAGTGGTAAAATTACTATATGACTATGTCAAGAGATGGAGGATATCCATGAAAAGGATAAAACTATTGTGCAGTATAGTGATTTTATCACTTTTTGCTGTTGGATGTACTAAGACAATTGAATTAACGGATGAAGAAAGTCAATTAGTTGCAGAATATGCAGCAGAGCTACTTTTGAAATACGATAGAAACAATGATTCAAAGTACTATAATGATGAATATTCAGATATTGACCCATTTGCCACAACAGAAGTGATTACTACTGAAGTTCCTACCACAGAAGCAACTACAGAAGATGTGGTGGATGCTACAACAGAAGTTGCATCAACTAGTACAGATTCGTCTAATTCTAATCAGGATTTAGAAGCCGAAGGTGTTGTGAATTCCAACTCAAATACCACTGAAGCTGTGTCTGGAATAGTAGCAGACGCAGATAAGAATTATGATTTAGCTACATTTGTAGGACAAGAAAATGTGCAGATTAAGTATGATTACTATATGGTATTAGATGAATACCCATCATATGATAAGGATGGGGTGTTTATAACCATAGAAGCTCCCCATGGATATAAGTTGTTGGTTTTAAAATTCAAAATAGAGAATACAACTAATGAGGAACAATTCATAGACTTATATAGCAAAGATGTGGAGTATAAAATTATTGTAGATGATAGTAAGAGCGCCAAGCAGATGCTAACTATACTTATGGACGACTTGTATACATATGAAGGAACGGTGGCGGCTAGTATGTTTAATGAGGCGGTACTTTTGTTCCAGGTATCAGACGACATAGCGCTTAATATAAAAGATTTGAAACTTAAGGCAACATATAATGGCCAGGATGTCATTATTTCATTACAATAGATGAGGAGGTAGAATATATGGACAACAATATTTTATTAGAAAGTGGAAGTGGCGAACTTGAGGTACTTGAGTTTGTTATTAATGGTAACCATTATGGAATTAATGTAGAAAAAGTAAGAGAGATTCTTACATATCAGGAAATCACTCCTGTACCTAACTCTCATCCATGTATAGAAGGTATATTTATGCCTAGAGGAGAGATTATCACAGTTATAGATTTGTTCATGGCATTAGGTTTTACTAATAATGACAAGAAGAATAACTTCCTTATCGTAACAAACTTTAACAATTTGAATATTGCATTTGACGTGCAGACAGTTCTTGGTATTCACAGAGTATCATGGAAAGAAGTTGTTAAGCCAGATGCAACTGTAAGTGGTCCTGGTGTTGGAATTGCTACAGGTATTATTAAGAATAGAGAAAATCTACTTATTATCCTTGATTTTGAGAGAATTGTAGAGGGAATATGTCCTGAGACAAGTCTTAAAGTTTCACAGCTTGAAGGCTTAGAGTCTAGAGAGAGAAACGAAATACCTATACTAATTGCTGAGGATTCAATGATGCTTTGTCAGCTTATTAAGGATTCTCTTAATAAAGCAGGATACACAAAACTAACCATTAAAAATAATGGCCAAGAGGCTTGGGACTACCTTTGCGAACTTAAGAGAAAGAATGGTGTTGAGTACGGTGCAAAATGTGTTATTACTGATATTGAGATGCCACAGATGGATGGACATAGATTACTTAAGCTTATAAGAGATACTGAAGGTCTGAAGCATATACCTGTAGTTGTATTCTCATCACTTATTAATGAGGATATGAAACGTAAGGGAGAGCTTTTAGGTGCAAGTGCTCAGATGACTAAGCCGGAGATTGGAAAACTTGTTAAGATTCTCGATGAACTTATTGCAAGCCAGATTTACGGATAAAATCAAACTAGAATATGCCGGTGGATTATCTGCCGGCATTCATTAATTATATTACAAGGGGATTGATATTATGAAATTACAAGATGTGAATAAGACTAAAGACAATATAAAAGATATGTACAATACATACTTTTACGAGACATTTAAAAGGCTGGATTTTATAGCTGAGACAGGTGAAGGTTCTTATATTGTTGCAGAAGACGGCAAGAAATACTTAGATTTTATGGCAGGTATTGCAGTAAATAGTACAGGACATTGTAATAAAAGAGTTGTTGAAGCTATAAAGACACAGTGTGAGACAATGATTCATGCATCAAATTATTGCTATACAGTACCACAGGTAATGCTTGCTGAGCTTATATGTAAGAGTATTGGTATGGAAAAGATTTATTTCCAAAATTCAGGAGCAGAGGCTAACGAAGCCATGATAAAATTGGCAAGAAAGTATGGTAAAGATAACTTTGGTCCCAATAGATATAAGATTGTAACAGCTAAGAATAGCTTTCATGGTAGAACCTTAGCTACTCTTGCAGCCACAGGACAGCCAGGTACACCAATTCAGAATAATTATGATCCTTTCATACCAGGTTTTTCCTATGCAGAGTATAATAATCTTCAGTCATTTATTGATGCATGTGATGATGATACAATAGCTGTTATGGTGGAGCCTGTTCAAGGTGAAGGTGGAGTTATTCCAGCAACTAAAGAGTTCCTACAGGGACTTAGAAAGCTTTGTGATGAGAAGAAGATGCTTCTTCTCTTTGATGAGGTTCAGACTGGATGGGGAAGAACCGGTGAGCTTATGGGATTTATGACTTATGATGTAAAACCAGATTGTGTTAGTATGGCAAAAGCAATGGGTGGTGGAATGCCTATAGGTGCAATGTGTACAAGCGAAAAGCTTGCATTAACATTTGGACCAGGAGCTCATGGAAGTACATATGCAGGTAATCCAGTGTGCTGCGCTGCATCATTTGCTCAAATAAGTGAGATTATTGAAGAGGATTTATCAGGTAACGCAAAGGAAGTAGGAGCTTACTTTATGGATAAGCTTAGAGAGATTCCTGAGGTTAAGGAGGTTCGTGGCAAGGGACTTATGATAGGCGTTGAGTTTAACTGTAATATTGCAAATGATGTAAAATATAACGCATCTGAGGAAGGCCTTCTTATGACTGCGGTTAGACCAGCAGTTATTCGATTCGTTCCGCCACTTAATGTAACTAAGGAGGATTGTGATAAGGCCTGTGAAATTCTCAATAAGGTTGTATCACAGCTTGTATCCTAGTTGGTATTGTTAGATTGATTTTTGGAAAGAATAGCTATAGTAAAAATTATTTTGAGGAGAAATTAAATGGACAGACAGAATGCATGGAAAACATATAACAAGAAACAACTAGGGGATGTAGATAAATTCTCAAAGGGATACTTAGAGTTTCTTGATAAGGGTAAAACTGAGCGTGAATGTGCTAAAGTTATTGTGAAGATGGCTAAAGATGCGGGATATGTAGATTTAGCTGATATAATTAAGAATAAGAAAAAACTTAAGAGTGGGGATAAGGTTTATTCAGTATGTATGGATAAAACAGTAGCATTGTTCAACATAGGAACAAAGAAACTAGAGAAAGGTATGAACATTTTAGGTGCTCATATTGATTCTCCAAGAATGGATGTTAAACAGAATCCATTATATGAGAATGGAGATTTTGCTTATCTAGACACTCATTATTATGGTGGGATTAAGAAGTATCAGTGGGTAACACTTCCACTTGCTCTTCATGGTGTAGTTGTCAAGAAGGATGGTACAGTTATTGACATAAATATCGGTGAAGATGAGAAAGACCCAGTATTTTGTGTAACAGATCTTCTTATACATCTTGCTGGAGAGCAGATGGAGAAGAAGGCGGCAAAGGTGATAGAGGGTGAAAATCTTGACGTGTTGTTTGGAAGTCAACCTGTTAAGGATAAGGACAAAGATGCGGTTAAAGAAAACGTGCTTGCCCTTCTTAAAGAAAAGTATGACATAGAAGAGGAAGATTTTATTTCAGCAGAAATAGAGGTTGTTCCTGCTGGTAAAGCTAGATATGCTGGTATAGACAAGAGTATGATAATGGCATATGGTCAGGATGACAGAGTTTGTGCTTATACATCACTTATGGCTATGCTTGATGTGAGTGAAACTGGCAAAACTACATGCTGTCTTCTGACTGATAAGGAAGAAATAGGTAGTGTTGGAGCTACTGGTATGCAGTCTAAGTTTTTTGAGAATTGCGTGGCAGAAGTGATGAATGCTATGGGTGAATTCAGTGAAATTTCACTTCGTAGATGTCTTGCTGCATCTAGTATGCTATCATCAGATGTAAATGCGGCATATGACCCACTATTTGCAAGTGCGTTTGAGAAAAATAATGCGTCTTACTTTGGTCGTGGTATGGTGTTTAGTAAGTTTACAGGTTCTAGAGGAAAATCAGGATCCAATGATGCTAACGCAGAATATATTGCCAGAATTAGAAAGATGATGGATGATGCAAAGATTTGTTATCAGACAGCAGAACTAGGAAAGGTAGATGTAGGTGGTGGTGGAACCATTGCGTATATTTTATCTCTATACGGTATGGAGGTTATAGATTGTGGTGTTGCAGTATTAAATATGCATGCACCATGGGAGATAACATCAAAGGCTGATGTTTACGAAACTTATAAGGGATACAAGGTGTTCCTAGAGGAAGCATAAATTAGGTGGATAATACTTTATGAAAAGAAAATGTATTGTTAATAAAATACTTTTGTGGGCTATGGCACTTCTAATGTTGTGCCTAGCCTTTGTGAGCCCAGTAGACTCTAATGCAAAGGATTCGTTTATAGCTTCCTTTGTTCAGACGGTATATAACCAGAAGAATGGTATAGGAAGTAATGAGGTAAATTGTCTATATCAATCATCTACTGGTTATGTTTGGATAGGTACAGAGGGTGGATTATATCGTTCAAATGGTTCACAATTCCAAAATATAAATCTATGGGATACAGATAGAGCAGATATATATGCTATCAATTCTATAATTCAGGATGCTGAGGGGAGAATGTGGATAGCCACAGACAACTATGGTTTGTTTTATATTGAGGATGGTGTGAGTATTCATTTACAGGATGAGTACTATGATGGAATTAAGCAAATATCAGATGTTTGCCAGACTGATAATGGAACAATATATGTAGCAGCAAATAATAACTTGTATACCTGCCAAAAGGATACGGCTGGTGAAATGAGAATGTTTTCTGTTGCAGATAGACCACAAGGATACGATATAGTTGATTTGGAAGCTCAAGGCGAGTTGCTATGGGCAATAACTGGTAACAATGAGATACTGGTTTTTGACACAAATGGATTTTCAAAGCAATTAGATATTGCTGAAATTACCAATGAAGACTTAACATGTCTTGCTAATTTGGCTGGAAATATCTATGTGGGTACTTCGGGAAGATCTGTAATAAAGTATGAATCTGTTGATAAGCCAGTGGCAATAACTGCCTTGGTTGATGGTATTAATAATATTATGATGGACTCAAATGGTTATGTGTGGATTTGTGCAGATAATGGTTTGGGATACTTTAAAAAGTCAGATGAATTTATTAAGGTTAATGATTGTGAAATAGACAGCTACTTGTCAGATATGATACAGGATTATGAAGGTAATTACTGGGTGTCATCAGACAGAATGGGTGTTTTATTGCTAAGTAAAAGTAAATTTACTGATTTAAATATGTCCCTTGGTATGTCAGAGGCTATTGTAAACACAGTATATACTTACAGGAATCACAAATACATTGGAACAGATGATGGTCTGTTGATATATAATGCAGCTTATGAAAAAGTTAATAACGAGCTTACTGAATATTTGTCAGGAATAAGCGTACGTCACATTGTCAAAGATGAGGTAGGAACTCTTTGGATTAGTACAGGAAGAGTTTATGGTGTAGTTAAGGTTGCATCTGATGGAACTATTTCAAACTTTGCTAGAAATTCAAACCTACCAAGTATTTATATTAATGCAACATTACCACTTAAAGATGGAAATGTAGCTGTGGCTACAGAAGAAGGCGTGGCTATAATTGATCAGGAAGGAAACTTGCTTAAAACTTATGGTCGAGAGCAGGGGTTATATAATAACAACATTCTTTGCCTATATCAGGATAAAAGTGGATTGTTGTACGCAGGTAGTGATGAGGGTGGACTTTATGTTATTGATACTTCAGATGATGATATAAAGAATTATACAACGGAAGATGGTCTTAATTCTGATGTCATTACTTCCATTGTGGAAGGAGAACAAGGCCTTTGGATTGCTACAGATAATGGTCTTTGTTTCTACGTTGATTCATTTAGAGCTATTAGTAACGTAGAATATACAAACAGTATATATGATATAGTAATATACGAGGATTTTGTATGGTTGGTCGGCTCTAGAGGTGTACTTAGAACTACAGAAGAAGAGCTTCTTGGCAGTAAGGGTATTGCAGGAAGATATTATGACAATAATGATGGATTAACAAAAACAATTAATACCACAGGAAATGCATATATTGATAAGGACGGTTTGTTGTTTATATGCTGTAATGATGGTGTGTGTTCTTTGGATACCAAGAATATTCCGTATAACCTTGTAGCACCGAGAATTAAGGTGACTGCAATTTCATTAGATGGTGTAACATATGAGTTTGACGATTTAGAAGACGGACTAAAGGTTAAGCGTGATGTGTCTAGAATAACTATTGATTTTGCTGTATTTAGTTATTCTAACAGAAGTAATATACAGGTTCAGTACTCCTTGAAGGGGTTTGATGAGGAGCCTATAGTAATAAGTGGAACCGATACTATGCAGGCAGTGTACACAAATCTTGATGGTGGCGTGTACGAGTTTGAAGTAAATGCATATAACAGTGATGGAACTCCATGTGAATCTCCAATATCATTCGTTATTGAAAAAGAGAATAAGCTTACAGAAAGCCCTATGGCAAAAATAGGTATAATATTTATATTTGTAACAATAGTAATTGTAATTATTGTTGCAACATTTGGAGTTAGAAAAATTCTCAAGAGCAAGGATAGTGCTTTAGAGAAGCTTTCTAAAGAACATGAGGAGGCAGTTAAGTCTAGTAGTGCAAAAAATGATTATCTTGCAAATATGAGTAATGAGATAAAAACTCCAATTAATGCTATGATGGCAAAGGCTGGTGAGCTACTAGAAATGTCAAAGGAAGACGAGGCGTACAAGGAAAACATTAAAGATATCCAAGATATTGGTAAAAATGTTATTAATAAGGTTGATGATATAATAGTTCTTGCAAAGCTAGAGGCTGGAAAATATGAAAATATAGAAAAGCCATACTCAGTTACAACTCTTATGTACGACTTATCAGAGATTGTTATGGAGCTTATTGGAGATAAAAATGTTAAGTTCTTTGTAGAGATTGGAGATAATGTAAAAGATAATCTTATTGGAGATAAGCATAAGATTAAGGATATCTTAAAACGATTACTAACTAATGCGGTTAGATATACGAAAGAGGGTTCTATTACCCTTTCTGTTGATTGTTATGAATATCCAGACAAGGCTCATCTAGACAGGGTAAATATTGCTTTTACTGTATCGGATACAGGAATTGGTATTCAGGAAGAGAGAATTGAGTCTATATTTGAAGTATATAAAATTGCTGATAATAAGAGGAATAATCCACACTCTAGCAATGGCGTTGGTCTTGCCATAGCTAAAGGCTTTGCGGAGCTTATAGGTGCTGATTTAGAGGTTGAAAGTGTATACGGTGCAGGTTCAACATTTACATTGTCTATGGATCAAAAGCTGGCAGATAATGTTTCTTCCAATCAGATGATATCTCGAGTAGAAGAGACAGTATCTAAAGAAGTTGCTGATAGCCTATGGCTACCAGACGTTCAAGTGCTGTTGGTAGACGACGAGGATGTTAGTATACAGGTAGCCATGAGGACTCTTAAAGAATTTGATATGCAAATTGATGTGGCTACATCAGGAGTTGCCGCTATTGATATGATAATGAACAAGCAGTATAACGTAATATTTATGGATTTGACTATGCCTATAATGACAGGTGTGGAAACCATGAAGGAAATACGTGAGCTTGAGGGAACAGAATATATGATGCTTCCTATTATTGCTATGGATTCGGATGCCATAGAAGAACACGGGCAAAGCCTTATTGAGGAAGGCTTTACGGACAGTGTTGTAAAACCATTAGAACTTAGACGAGTTGCTGCTATCTTAAAGGATTGTCTCCCAGAGGAATTAATTAAGGAAAAGAGTAGCGAGACAGAACAGCATATTGATAATTCCAGATATAAGGATGGTTTGGTTAAACTTAAGGATACTATTGAGATAGAGTATGCCATTGAAAAGATTGGCGGAAATATTGATATGTATAACAAGTTGGTAACAACCTTCTATAACCATAATACTATAGTAATTGATGAACTTTATGACAAAATTGATATGGATACTAGAGGATTTAAGACTAGAATACATTCTTTGAGAACAAATAGTATTAATATAGGAGCCTTGGAGTTAGCAAAGAAGGCTGCAACACTAGAGGCAGCTATAAATATTAATAATAAAGAGTATGTTAAAGATAATTTGGGAGACCTTATGAGTGAGCTTAGATTAACTTTGGAAAATATACATGAGTATCTTGAGTTTATAGATGAGGTTTCAGAATTGAGTGATGAAGAATACCAGAAGAAGTATAAGGGTGTGGTTGAAGAGGAAGATGAACTAGAAATTGATCTAGGCAATATTCCATCTGAAGGAATATTCGGAGAACTTGAATCCATGAAGAAAAGTGCCCTTGCAGACGATTTTGTAGAGGTTAATAATGCTATGAATAGACTTTTGTCCTATGAATATGAAGGAGAAGATAGGGATTTCATGGATGCTCTCTATGATGTTGTAAGCTCTGGTGATAAAGATTCTGTTGTGGAATTAGTTGATACCTATATAGCTCTTAAAATGTAATAAATATAGGTGACTAGGAGAATTTTCAAGGAGAGGGAAACCTCTCCTTGATTTATATCACTGTTATGAATTATTATACAGATATAATTATGTAATATATGGGGTGTTATGTATGGATATTAATAAGGTGTTAATAGAATATGATAGTATGTTTGGAAATTTTGGATTATCCGAGATAGAGGAATTTCTAGTAGAAAATATTGAACTATCCAAGGAAGAAAAAGATTTATCAAGTCAGTTTACATTACTTAATGAGGTGATAGGATTTTGTAGAGATACTACACAAAGAGATAAAGCTATCATGTATTGTAGTGATTTGCTAGAACTTATGGAAGAGATGAAGCTTGAAGGAACTGTTGAATATGCCACAGCATTGCTTAATATAGCTAATGCGTATCGTGCATTTGGTTTATCTCAGGATTCTATGGATTGTTATGAGAAGACTCTAAAGATATATAAGGAAAATCTTAAAGACAGAGATTTTGGATATGCCAACCTCTATAACAATTGGGCTTTATTATATCAAGAAATGGGTGACTTTGAGGGAGCAAGAGATGCTCTGTATAAGGCTTTAGATGTGGTGGATTGGTATAAGGATGCAATAATTCAGCAAGCAATTACTAGAACTAATCTTGCAAGTACACTTGTGGCCATTGGAGATGACATATCTTGTGAGAAAGCAGAGACTTTATTGAACCAAGCGCTGGAAGTTTTCGAGAAGGATGGTGGAAGAGATTTCCACTACAATGCAGCTCTGGTTGCTATGGGAGATCTAATGTGCCATAAAGGAAAATATAAGGAAGGTTCCACATATTACCAGCGTGGTTTAGAGGAACTAGAAAAACATGTAGGTAAAAATGATAATTATGACAGAGTTTTTTCTAAATTAAAATATGCAAAAAAGAAGGAAGAAGATCAACATAAAGAGCAAGAACTATACAGCATAAAAGCCAATGAAAGAAATATAGATGCTCTGACGGATGATGATACAGATACCAAAGAAAAGGATAAAACAGTCAAATCAAAACATAATTTGAAAGAATGGAAAAGTAATTTAAGTAAGAGTAGAGAATTTTATGAAGAGTATGGAAAGCCAATGATCCGTGAGAAGTTTCCTGAATACGAGGGGGAAATCGCAGTAGGTGTGGTTGGAGCAGGCTCTGATTGTTTTGGTTTTGATGATGAAATATCTATGGATCATGACTTTGGAATTGGATTTTGTATGTGGCTTACAAAAGAGGATTATGATGCTATAGGGGAACCATTATCTATAGAATACAAAGATATATTGAAGAAAGCTGGAGTTTATAAGCAAGATTCAGGTAGGCTTGAAGATAGACGTGGCGTGTATGAGATAGATTACTTTTATGAAGAATATCTTGGACCAAATTATTCCTTAGACAATGGGTTACAGGAATTTGCTGATTACCAGTTGGCAGCAGCTACTAATGGTGAAGTGTTTAGAGATGATTTGGGATTGTTTTCCGATATAAGACGTAGATTGTTGGAATACTATTCAGAAGGGGATTATAGGCGTAGGCTAGTTAAGAGTATACACGATTTCTCTCAATGTGGCCAAAGCAATTATGCCAGAATGATGGCTAGACACGATTATGTGACGGCTAATATGTGCGTAAACAAAGCCATTGAGTCGGCTATGGATATAGTTTATCTTTTAGCAAAAGTCTATGCTCCATACTATAAGTGGAAGTTTAAGGGCATTGAAAATCTTATAAAGGAGAATCGTTGGACTAATAGGGAGAGACTTAGGGACTTGCAGTCTTTGCTTGTGGAACTATCCACAGCTCAGGAACAAAAAAAAGCCTGGAAGGATGTAATATATAATTCGTCCATTGTAAATTATCAAGATAAGAAGTTGGTTTTGATTGACAAAATAGCACAATTAATTCTAAATGAACTTAAGGACCAACAACTAGTATATGGTGAAGATGTATTTCTTCAGAATTATGAAAGCCAGATATTAAGAGGTAGAATCATGGATAATGTTACAAGAATTATAGAAATAGAGTGGGAAATGTTTGATAAGGTAAAAAATGAAGGTGGAAGGGCTGATTGCCAGGATGACTGGAATACATTTTCGCTAATGAGAAGAAGCCAATATATGGCATGGAGCAAGGAACTTCAAGAAAGTTACCTTAAGGATCTTGAAATCGCAAAATCAAAGGGCTGGAATATGATTATGGAAAAATATGCTCGAATGATGAAAAGTACTTGCCCTGAAAAGTATGAAGAACTAAAAGATGATTTGCCTGAGATAACTGAAGATAGAATTGCTATACAAGAGCGTATTATTGATATTCAAGTAGCTTGGATGGAAGAATTTGCGTCGAAATATCCTAAGATGGCCGGCAACTCAAGAACCATAAGAACTGAAACTGATAATGAATATAATACATCCTATGAAACATATCTTAGAGGAGAGATGAGTACTTATTCAGAAAGAACCTTTGTTATGTATGGAAGATTCGTTACAGGACTATATAATGAAGGTAAGAATCTGGCATATGAGATTATGAATAATACAGCTTTGGGATATGGATATGATAGTGTTGAAGATGCAGAGAGGAAGTTGTAAAATTTTTTTTTAATTTTTTCCATAAAAAATCCTCCATTAAACGTATTATATCATATAGGTCTGTTCTTAGTATATAAATTAGCTATGACAATATATGTCTTGGTTAAATAATTATAAAAAATGCTAAGTATCTCATAACAATTATTGAAATTATAATTCGAAAATGTTACAATGCATTTCGTATTATAAAAATATAATGGGGGAGTATCCCTAAAAAAGGAGGAAAACATGAAAGTAACAAAGAAACTATTAAAGAAAAGCTATGCTTTCCTTATGGCTTTGGTAATGGTTATCGGACTTTCAGCTTCACCAGTTCTTACAACATATGCTGAGGAAATCGAAGCAGTTGAAGATATGGTGGCAGTAGAAGATGAAGAAGTCTTTGAGGATATCGCGTCAGTAGAAGAGACTGAAGCAATTGAAGATATCGAAGCAGCGGAAGCTGCAGCAATGGCTTCAGCATCAGATGCAACAGAAGAAGCTGAAGAGGGTGAAGGAGAATTTGCCTGGTACAATGATAACTTTTTTAGCTCATACGAGGAGGCAACAGCAGCAGTTGCAGACATAACTGCAGAGAATCAGGCAGCAGATATGGCTGACAATTATCTTAATGATGCTGGAGAGGTTGTTGATGTTCCTACATTTAAGGATGAATCAGCTGCAGCAGAGTATTTAAGAAAGTGTATGGTAGAAAGAAGAACTACTATTGAATTTGTATTCGATTTTGACTACAAGTACTACACACTTTCCTATGGTGAGATTCTTGCGGATAATGCATGGGAAGAGATTTTCGAAAAAGCTATTGATGATACACCTAATGCAAATGAGGGAGATTACCTTAATTGGAATACTTCAAAAGCTGGTGGAAAATACTATATCAAAGAGAAGACAGATACAGCTACATATACTGTAAATTGTGCTTACTTTACAACAGCAGCACAGGAAGCTACTGTTACTAATAAGATTAATACCCTTCTCAAAACAGATTTTAAGGGATGGGAAAGTCGCACAGATGTAAGTAATGCATATAATGTGTATTGGTGGTTGATTAATCATTTTGATATTGCATCTACTGACAATAATCTTGATGCTACAACATATGCAGGCCTTGTTAATGGAAAGGTTTTATATCCAGCATATGCAAGTACTGCATACAGACTTCTTAAGGAAATGGGAGTATCAAGCAGAATAGTGGAGACATCAGACCAGTATACATGGAATATTGTTGGTATCAATGGTAAATACTATGAATTTGATGCTCACTATGGTGAGATAATATATACTGCTACAAAGAACAAGACTAAAGCAGAAAACTATTTACTTGTAAGCAATTCATTTATGAAGGATACTGATTATGGATTAGTAAAGAAGTCAATGCATACTAAGACTTATGACTATACTAATTCAAAGTTCACTGCAAGATATCCGCTTGCAACTGAAGATTTTCTTGTGTTTGATCCAGTAGCAGAGCAGGCAATTGTTGTTACTAATCCTACTGTAAGCGTAAACTACAGAACTCATGTACAAAGAGAAGGCTGGCAGGCATGGAAGAGTAATGGTGCTATGAGTGGTACAAGTGGTAAAGCGTTAAGACTTGAGGGTATCGAGATTAAGCTTTCAGGCCATGCAGGACTCAATCTTGGTATTGAGTACAAGACACACATTCAGTCATATGGATGGGAAGCTGATTGGAAGGCTGAAGGTACTATGAGTGGTACTAGTGGAGAGGCTAAGAGACTCGAAGCTATTAAGATCAGACTTAAGGGTGCAGATGCTGCATTGTATGATATATACTATCGTGTTCATGCTCAGTCATACGGCTGGTTAGGTTGGGCTAAGAATGGTGAAGAAGCAGGTACAGCAGGTCAGGGTAAGAGACTTGAAGGTATCGAAATCAAGGTTGTTAAGAAGGGTACAGTTCCTTCAGGTATAATTGGATATTCCTATATCGAATATGGTAAGTCAGCTGAGCAAAACAGCGATATTACTGGTTTAGTAAACTACAGAACTCACGTACAGTCATACGGCTGGCAGGGTTATGTATATGATGGATCACTTAGTGGTACATTTGGCGAAGGTAAGAGACTTGAGAGTATCAATATATCTTTAGGAAATACTGGCTATTCAGGTGGCATTACTTATAGAACTCACATCCAGAGTATAGGATGGCAGGCTTGGAAATCAAATGGTGCAATGAGTGGAACTAGTGGACAGGCTAAGAGACTTGAGGCTATTGAGATTAAGCTTACTGGTGAAGTTGCAAACCACTATGATGTATACTATCGTGTACATGCACAGAGTTATGGATGGCTTGATTGGGCTAAGAATGGCCAGTCAGCAGGTACTGCAGGATATGGAAAGAGACTTGAGTCTATCCAGATTGTACTTCTTCCAAAGGGAAGTGCGGCTCCTGGTGCTACAGCTAGACCATATGTGTCAAAATAATTTAATATAAGAAATTAATGAAGGGCAGGATAATCCCTATGAAGAAAATCGTAAGAAGAAAAGTTGCTAGAGTATTAATGTTCCTGATATTAACCACAGTATTATTGGTCAATATTAGAACAGCTAATGTCTATGCCCAAACTTCTGACGAAGCTGGTGTAATAACAGATTACAATTCTGATTACTACGATTCATGCGATGAATTCATGGGAGATGATTCTGCCCATTTTATTGTAGATGACGGAAACCTTGTATTAGAAGGTAATGATAGCGAAGAAGAGACAATTCCACGATTTGAAACAGTTAAAGAGGCTGGAGCTTATCTTAGAGCTTGTATGGTAAATAGAAGTGGAATGGTCGAGTTTATATTTGCTAATGTGGAGGGATATTCAGGTTCTGAAGGATTTACGGTTATTAAGTCAGAAACGTTTATAGAGACTGATAGTCCAAAAGAAGGTGATTATCTTTACTGGAATTATGCAGGATTACAGGGAACGTTTGATGTTTTGGAAAATGGCATTAAATATACTCTAAGACCGTCATATTTATCTACTGCAAAACAGGAAGCGGAAATAGACGAAAAAGTAAAAAGCTTACTGGAGAACGAGTTTGCTGGTTGGGAAACTCAGGATGAATTTACTCGAGTAAAAAATGTTTACAAATGGGTGACCTATAATTTCACATTCGTAGCAGGTTCTGACAGGCATTCAACGTATAGTGGCATAATTGAGCGAGAAACCGTGTGTCAAGGCTTTTCAAGTACAATTTACAGATTGCTTCGTGAGATGAACATATCCTGCCGTATTATTGCAAATGATGATCATGGATGGAATATAGTAAAAATCGGGGACTATTACTATAATATTGACTCCACCTGGGATGTGAATACTAAGGAATCTGAATGGTCCAATTTCTTGTTGTGTAACTCGAATTTTGAGTTAGGACAGATGCATAATAGAGGTAACAGATTTTCTACGGATGAATTTAATCAGATGTATCCTATGGCAGAAGATGATTATCAGTGGGAGCCACAAACTGATGTAGTTGGCATAGAATATAAAACTCATGTGCAGTCCCATGGATGGCAAGGGTGGAAATTAGATGGAGCTACAAGTGGAACTGTTGGTGAGGGGAAAAGACTTGAAGCAATTACAATGCACTTGAAAGATGAAGAGTATTTGGACATTGATGTAGAATATATGTCTCATATACAATCTAAAGGATGGGAATCTGACTGGAAAACGTCCGACAGTATAAGTGGTACAGAAGGAAAATCTAAACGTCTAGAGGCAATTAAGATTAGGCTTACAGGCAATGATTCAAATGATTATGATGTATTTTATAGAGTCCATGTACAAACATTTGGCTGGCTCGGCTGGGCAAAAAATGGTGAATGTGCTGGAACAACGGGGATATCAAAGCGTTTAGAAGGTATAGAAATAATTGTATTACCTAAAGGCGAATTACCAGAAGGTATGATTGGGTATTCATATATATCTTATGGTAAAAACACTTTGTTGGATGAGAATAGGGAGAAAGAAATAAGTTACAGTTCTCATGTTCAGAGCTACGGTTGGCAAAAATCAATTTCAGATGGTTCAATAAGTGGAACCTTTGGCGAAGGCAAAAGGCTGGAAGCTTTTAAAATTGCTCTTGGAGACATTGATTGTGAAGGTGGAGTTACCTATAGAAGCTATGTTGAAGGTATAGGTTGGGAAAATCAGTGGAAATATGATGATTCCATAAGTGGAACCGAAGGTCAGGCTAGAGCTATTTATGCTATGCAAATTAGACTGTATGGCGATGCCGAAGAAAAGTATGATGTATATTATAGAGTTCATATTCAGACCTATGGATGGCTAGAGTGGGTAAAAAATGGTGAGGCTGCAGGCCTAGAGAACGCAGAAAAAAGAGTAGAAGCTATGCAGATTGTATTGATACCAAAGAATCTTGAAGGACCAAAATAAATGCATATAAAAAGGTGCCAGAAATTGAACTGAACCCCAAATGTTGGACAGTTTAATTAAGCAACTCTATTGGACTGAATCCGGTATTGAACCGGACTCAGTCCTTTTAGTTTGCATTTAATTCTTTTGTTATTGTAATAGTCTATATATT
>SVEI01000002.1 GCA_015057445.1 Lachnospiraceae bacterium
TTACTGATGAAAGCAAGGGTCAGTTTACAGGAGAAGTTATATCCTGTGACTTTAAGGGAACATTTTATATAGTTGTAGTTCAGGCAGGTAAGAATGAGATAGAGATTCACAGCTTAAATAATTATGCTATTGGAACTAAGGTTGGCATGAGTATTGAACCTGACAATATACACCTTATTCCATACGATACAAGCATCAACCATTATGAAGGTAAGGTTGTGGAGAGCAAGGTGGAAGACAAGATACATGTGGAGTTCGAGGACTTCGAGGTGGATATCGACCCAGCAGTTCTTATTCCAGGTGCGGTTATGGAGGACTGGGAGGTTGCTGATGCAGATGGTAATAGCATTGACCTTGTTGGTACTAGAGTTGAAGCTTCCTTTATCCCTTCAGATGCAGATCTTACAGATGATGCAGAACAGGGTCTTGTACAGGGTAATATCTTCTCATTTATCTATGTAGATGACCATTATAGATACACAGTTCGTACTAAGTCTGAGGAGGACTATGTTGTTAATGATGAGGATCTTTGGAACCAGGAGGACTATGTTGGTGTAATTATCCCTATGGATAAGATGACTTATAAGATAATAGAGGGAGAAGCAGATGAAGAGTAATAATTTAAGAAAGCAGCTGGCCATACCATATGCTATCTTTTTACTACTTTTCGTGGTATTACCGCTGCTGGTTGTAATATATTATGGATTTACAAATGGTGACGGACAGCCATCATTTGATAATTTTATCAATTTCTTTAAGAATGGTAAGACAGTAGGAACTTTGATATATAGCTTTGCTATAGCCATTATAACTACTATAGTTTGCTTGGCGTTGGCTTATCCGGTAGCACTTATTATAGCAAAGGGTGCATATAGCAAGAAGGCGAAGTTCCTTATGATATTTGTTCTTCCAATGTGGATTAACTTTACCCTTCGTATAACAGCATTAAAAGAGGTGCTTACATTAATCGAAGGTAATTTGGCTTATCACCAGTTCTTAAACACAATTATCTGTATGGTATATGACTTTTTACCATTTATGATGATGCCACTATATAATTCCTTAACAAAGCTTGATGATGGACTTATAGAGGCGGCTCGTGACCTTGGAGCAAGTAAGAGACAGGTATTGTTCAAGGTTATATTGCCACTTTCCGTTCCTGGTATTGTTAGTGGTGTTACTATGGTATTTCTTCCAAGTATGACCAACTATGTAGTGCTTGATATGATTTACAACAGTACCTACATTATGGGAAGCTTGATTGGAAGCTATTTCAGTGCATATGACTGGCACAATGGTTCGGTTATATCCATAGTTCTGCTTTTGATTATTCTGGCTATAACATATTTGTCTAACAAATATACAGAGGATGATGCGGCATCGGCCAAAGCAAGATAGATACTAGATGATTTTTTGATGTGTGTTGCATGAAGTCTATTGGTATGCATGCGACATATGGTGATATGATAGGAGATTAGGATGTTAAAGTTTTTTCAGCATATATTTATATGGTTTGTATTGCTGTTCTTGTATGCACCAATCTTAATCCTTATGGTGTACAGCTTTACAGATTCCACTATGATAGGAACAATCAAAGGTTTTTCTATGCAAAATTATATAACCCTGTTTACCACACCGGAATTAGTGGAAATGATTATCGGCACATTTACTCTTGCTATAGGAGTTGCGGTGCTTTCTACAATTCTTGGAACAACAGGAGCCATCGGTGCATTTTACTCTAAGAGAAGAACTAGAGGAGTAATTGAGATGGCAAATCAAATACCTGTTATTAATGCAGATGTAGTGACAGGATTTTCTATGTGTATACTTATGATAGTATTTTTTAAGGTTAGAAAGGAGACATTCCTGCCGCTTATAATCGGCCAGACTGCCCTTTGTACACCTTTTGTATATCTGTCAGTGCTTCCTAGATTAAAGCAGATGGATCATCAGCTTTACGAGGCGGCTATGGACCTTGGATGTAATGCTTCTATGGCCCTTAGAAAGGTAGTAATACCTCAGATAGTACCAGGTATTATCTCGGGCTTTATGACAGCTATAACTCTCTCTTTGGATGATTATTTCATCACAACCTACACTAAACCAGCAACCTTTGACACCATAAGCACTTACGTTGTAAATGCTACAAAGGGAGCACAAACGGATATTAAAACGGCTCTTTGGGCGCTGTCTACAGTGATATTTGTGCTGGTTGCTTTGTATGTTGTTGCACAGAATGTAGTAACTAAGAAAGAGGAGAAGAAAAGTTGAAAAAGATTAATAAGAAATTAATTACATATATCCTATGCCTTGCAATGGTTTTGGGAAATATGTTCCTTCTTACAGGCTGTGGTAGAGAGGGTGATTCAGAAGATGATGTAATCGTTCTTAGAGTAAGCAACTGGGAGGAATATATTGACGAGGGAGATTGGGATCCTGAAGAGGAAACCATTGAACTTGAAAATGGTACAGTAATTTGTCCAGAGACTGGCATAGTAGAGGATTTTGAAGCTTGGTTTTATGAGACCTATGGCAAAGAGGTTAGAGTTGAGTATTCAACCTTTGGTACCAACGAGGAGCTCTATAACCAGATGTCTATGGGCGATACCTATGACTTGGTTTGTCCTTCGGAATATATGATTATGAAGCTTATGACCGAGGATATGCTTATTCCTTATTCAGAGAATTTTTACGATACAAGCGTAGAGACAAATTACTATGCAAAGGGTTTGTCACCGTATATTAGAAGCGTATATGATGAGCTTTCTATAGAGGGAGAGCCTCTTTCAAAGTACGCCGCAGGTTATATGTGGGGAACATTAGGTATAGTTTATAATCCAGAGGTTATTAGTGCCGAAGAAGCAAACCATTGGGATTTACTTTTAAGTAAGAAGTATTCCAAGCAGGTTACTATCAAGGATAGTGTCAGAGATGCGTACTTTGCAGGAAATAGTATCTACAATAAGGATTTGCTTCTGTCAGATGAGTTTATAAATTCAGAGGATTACTATGCTAAGATGGAACAGCTTCTTAATGCTACGGATAAGGAAACTATAGACGCTACAGAGGATATTCTGTCAGATATTAAGCAAAATGTTTATTCCTTTGAAACTGACAGTGGTAAGGCGGATATGGTTTCTGGTAAGGTTGTAGCTAACCAGCAGTGGTCTGGAGATGCTGTTTATACATTAGACCAGGCTGAGGAAGAGGGAGTAATCCTTTGTTATTCAGCACCTGAAGAAGCAACAAATCTTTGGTTTGACGGTTGGGTAATGCTTAAGGACGGAATCGGTGAGGATCCAGATAAGCAGATGGCTGCAGAGGCATTTGTAAACTTTGTTTCAAGACCAGATAATGCAATCAGAAATATGTGGTACATCGGATACACCTCAGTTATAGCAGGTGGTGAGGATGATTCCATATTCCAGTATATAGAGTTTTTGTATGCTGCTGATCCTGAAGAGGAAGACTCAGAAGATTTAGTTGAGTATCCTGTTAGTCATTTCTTCACAGGTAAGCACGGGTCAGAGCTTACAGATGAGGAAATTGCAGAATATACTCTCACAACCTGGGAGGAGCAAACAAGAAGACAGCTCTTCGCTCAGTATCCACCTGAAGAGGTTACAGATAGAAGTGTGGTTATGGCATACTTTGATAAAGAGGGTAATGAGAGAATTAATCAGATGTGGTTAAATGTAAGATGCTTTGATGTTTATGAGTATCTGTGGGGAGAGTAGACTATGAAATTTCGTATGCCATCCTACTACAACCAGTTCAAATGCATCGCTGACAAGTGTCCTGATACCTGCTGTGCGGGCTGGGCTATAGTCATAGATGATAAGACTTTAGAGTCCTATAAAGACATGACAGGCGAAGCTGGTGAGTATGTAAGGGATAAGGTTGATTTTAAAGAAAATATATATAAGAGATGTGGAGAGCGTTGCGCCTTTCTTAATGATTCAAATCTCTGTGATTTGATTATTAATCAGGGAGAGGATAAGCTTTGTAAAACCTGCACCAGGTATCCTAGACATTTCGAGGAGTATGGTGATTTGGTTGAGGCGGCACTTTCTATGAGCTGTCCTGTGGCAGCAGGTCTTATAATTGATAATCCTGACAGAGACAGGTTCAAATGTAGAGTTGATGAGACTAAGAATAAGGGAGAAAAGGTAGATAAGAAGCTGCTAGATGTCCTTCTTAGGGCCAGAAAGCTTATATGCGCCATTACAGGAGATAGAACCAAGTCCATAGACCAGCGCATGAAGGAGATTCTTCTTCTTACTGATAAGGTTCAACCACTTATATTTGATTATGAGAAGTTGGGAGCGAAGAGAAAACTTAATGCATTTTCTAAAGGGATATTTCAAAAGCTTGATGATATACTAGATAAGTGTCAGCAAGACTTGAGCCAGAGAGCTTTTAGCCAGGATAATAGCGAGAATGGGAAGTCAAAGCTTTCTAAGAAGAAAAAGAAGAACTACATAGTTTTAAGGCAGTCACAAGACCTATCCCAAGAGGAAAGTAATATCGGCTACCAGCTTATGAAGGAATACATAGATATGTTCCTAGGGTTGGAGAATATTAACGAAGACTGGCCTAAAACCATGGGTGAGATAATAAGTCTCCTATATCACAGACATACCCCTGACAAGTATAGAGAATTAAAGACTGAATTTATGTCTGCCATGAAGGATAGAGAATATGAGTATGAGCACATCTTGAATTACTTTATATACACATACTTCTTAGGTGGAATATATGATTACAATATCTTAGGTATGGTTAAGCTTGCGGTTGTAAGTACCCTTATTATAAGGGAGATGGGGATGGCAAAGTGGATAGAAAGTGATAAGATGCTAGCCGTTGATAAGCAGCTACACTGTGCATATTCATACTCTAGACAGGTGGAACATTCGGAGGACAACCAGCTTGCCTTTGAGGGAATACTTACTGCTCATCCAAAGTTTGCGGTAGAGAATATTATTTCTACGTTGCATATATAAATGATAATTAATAGTACAGTGTATTAAATAGTATAATAATACACAATATGAGAAAAAAAGATTTCAGATTTATACATCTGAAATCTTTTTTGTTATTGGTTTACATAAAACAGAACTCTGAAATATCAACTCATCAATTATGCTGCGGCCACAGCAGGGCTTTGATGACTTGGGTCCTACGCAAATGTAAGCTTCTCCTTAATGACATTCATACGCCCTTTATCAACCTTGCATACCTTTCTGTCATAGGTGTAAAGACCATTTATCTCACCTTCTACGTCAGATAGCTGGGTGTAGATGCAACCGCACACTCCTTTGTTCATACCAGGGATAATCATTTTCTCGTACATTTCTTCTATTTTGCGCATAAAGTCACCCATGGTCTTACAACTTCCGTAACCGTATTCTTTGTTGCCAAAGAAATGGTCAGAGTCCATGAATTTATATCCACCACACTCCGTTACAAATAGTGGTCTTTCTTTTGGTTTAAGGGTTTTGTTCTTAAAATATATATGCTCGCTGTCAAAGTCGCTATTGTTTTGGTGGAACCAGCCGGAAGTTGCGTCCACCAATCTGCTCTTATCTAAATCCTTCATCAGGTCATACATTTCATCACTGTTGAATTGTCCCCAGCCCTCGTTAAATATAGTATAAGCTATAATGGATGGGTGGTTGTATAAGTGCTTGGTTACTGATTTGATTTGCTTTTCAAAGATTTGTCGTCTTCGGTTGTCTTTAGAGAGCAATACATCCTCGCGTTTTTTTATACCGGCAGTAGGCATTGCGGTATCTCTCATGAATGAGTATTCACCACTGTTAACCATGTCCTGCATAACCAGCATACCTAGCTTATCACAAGCGTAGTAAAAGTATTCAGGCTCAATCTTTACGTGCTTTCTAAGCAGGTTAAAGCCAAGCTCCTTCATAGCCAGAATGTCTCTATCATAGCCATCTTCATTTTCTGGGATGTATAATCCATCGTGAAAATATCCTTGGTCAAGCACACCGTGTAAAAATATCTGCTCACCATTGAGACAAACTCTGTTAATTCCTTTGATATTGTCGATAGTGATGGTCCTAAGTCCAAAATAACTTTCCACCACATCCGCGTCACAGGTAATGTTACATCTGTAAAGATAAGGATTATCACAGGTCCAATGAACCGGATTATCTATTTTAATAGTTCCGTAGTTACCGGAAATAGTTTTGTCTAAGGTGTGTCCGTCAGGCATTTGTATACTTAGGTGGAAATTCTCTATTTTCTTATTGGCTTTTACTTCTATACCTACAGAGTTTAAATCCACATCAAACCCAAGATAATTAATATATACGTCTGGTACATTTTCCAACCACACATTCTGCCAGATGCCGCTGACAGGAGTGTACCACATGCCAGAAGGGGTGTTGGACTGCTTACCATATGGGTAGTCTGTGTCCAACTTATCCGTGGCAGTTACCTCTAAGATGTTCTCGCCGTAACGATTTATCTCGTCAGTTACATCGAAGGAAAAAGGTAAATAGCCACCTTCGTTTTCACCTATTTGCCTGCCATTAAGCTTTACGCTAGCAAGCTGGTCAACTGCTCCGAAGTGGAGCAGAATTCTTTTCTTGGAGAATGTTGATGGGATGGTGAATGTGCATTTGTAGTTAAGTACATTGCCAACGCCGTGGTTAAAGCCTGAAAGCTTTGATTGAGGTGGGTAGGGCATGGTAATAGGCATTCTGTTTAGTGTCCAGTTGTCTTTGAGAATAATATAGGAATCTCTTTTTAGCTGTGGTTTAGGATGTGATGTCCAATTATCCATGATAGCCTCCTTTTCGAAATATAGTGTTTGAATATATTTATAATACCATAGTCAACTTTTATCTTCAATTATAGCTAATGAATAAAATGAAAAATGTTGAAAAATGTAAACTATTTGTTAATATACACCTAAAAAGTTTGCGTAAAAATGCAAAATAGTGTAGAATGTTGAAGTGGTAAAATAGAAGGTAGTAAAATAATACTACGAGAGGTGAAAAATGGAACAAAGATTGAATAGTGTTAATGATGTTAATATGGGTGAAGGCGCAAGTAACAGATTCACCCTTAAATGTCAGATTATTATGACAGTCATAGTTGGATTTGCTGTAGTGCTTAATATTCTGAATATATTCATTATACAGGATAAATTGATGTATTACAGCTTGATAGGATGTAGTATATGTACATTGATATCAGCTATAATAGTGAAGACTATGGCGGATAAACCTATAACTAAATATTTGCTTATGTCTATAATGGTGTTGTTTGTCACTATTTTAGGTTCGTTTTTGACTTACCATATAGTGCTAGTAAGTGTTATACCTATACTTTGTTCAGCTCAATATAAGAATAATAAATTAATTAATTTTTCCTATGTTATATCAGTAATTAGTATATTTGCTATAGTAATGGCTGGGTATTATTTTGGATTATGTGATGCAAATATGCTGATTCTCACTAATCAGGTTAAGGATAATCATATAGATCCTATAACTGGAGAGTTTCTTCTCACAACGGTAAATGCTAATCCATGGGGTACGTTGCCTATATATTATGCAGTTCCTAGATGTCTTGTGCTTTTTGCTACCATTCCTATGATTAAGCATCTGTCAAATGTTATCGCCCAGAATGCAATGCGTGAGACTGAGCTTAGAATCCTTGGTGAGACAGATTTGATGACTCAGATGTTTAACAGAAATAAATACCTAGAGATGGTGCATGAATATTATCCTACAGTGGAACAGGTAGGTGTAATGTTCTGGGATATCAATGGGCTTAAGAAGGTAAATGACACTATGGGACATGATAGTGGAGATTACCTTATATCTTCTGTAACAACATCTATAACAGAGTTTACAAAGGATACATGTAAGGCTTATCGTATAGGAGGAGATGAGTTTGTAGTTATCGGCGAAGGTTTAAGTAGAGAAGCTGTAGCAGAGCTGGTAGTTAAAATTCAAAGCTCCATAGATAAGAAGAATCAGGCAACAAAGATTCCTATATCTGCTTCTGTTGGATATGCGGCAGGAGAAGGAAAGGATATAGAGAAGGTTGTGGCAGAGGCTGATTCATGTATGTATAAAAATAAACAGAATCATTATGAATTATTGAAGAAAACAGGAACAACAGGAATTCTAGCTACTAAAGATAAATAAAAGAAAACAGCTTATGGTGATGCAATGTCCTACCATAGGCTGTTTTTTTGTTTTTCACAAAGAATCTGAATTATTTATCTGAAATGTTTTCCTTTATGTTGTCTAAAAGCTTCATTGGGATTCGCATTCCACCGCGACCTATACCCATTTTGATATTTGGTTTTACAACTCCATGAAAATCGGAACCACCTGAATAACCAAGGTTAAGCTTTATCGCCATAGAGCGGAGTTTATCACTTTCGTAGCTGTTGTTTGATGAGTGGTATGCTTCTAAGCCTGTCAAACCTAAGGTTTTAAGGTATATTAGCAGTTCTTCAATCTGTGCATATCCAAAGTGATAGAGTAGTGGATGAGCTAGGTATATAGCTTTAAAATATTTTCTAAGTATACTCATAGCATTTTCGCAAGTGACTTGCGGCTTTGGAAGATAGTATTTGCAACCTATACCAATGTATTTCTTGAAGGCTATATCCTTGTTTTTGCAAATTCCTTCTTCAACTAAAACTCTGGCAAAATGAGCTCTGGTTATGACACTGTCAGGATTACCATGTAGAAGCTTCTCCATGGTGACATTTAATCCATCAGCTTGCATCAGTTCAATCATTTTTTTGTTTCGATCATCCCTGGCTTTTTTCAAAGCTTCCAGCTCCATTTGCAATTCAGGATTATTATAGTCGCCGTAAAAACCCAGTATGTGAATTTCTCTGTTTTTGTAATAGCAGGAAAGTTCTATTCCTGGTACTACTTCTAAATCTTTGTCTTTTGTATACTCAAGAATTTCAGGTATACCATCAACTGTATCGTGGTCTGTAAGCGCAATTGCTTTAAGTCCCATGGACATTGCTTCGTCAGCAACTTCAGTTGGTGTAAGTGAACCATCGGATGCATTTGAGTGTACATGTAAATCTATTAAATCCATAATAACACCTCGTTTCTAACCAAACATATAATATCAAAAGTTTTAATTAAAAACAACAAATCCCATTTATAAAAATCAGTTGACTTGGAGAGACTATATTTTATACTATGTATGAGAGATGTATACATAAATTAGTTATTTGATATAAATTAATTTAAAGTAAAATTTAGTACTTAGTTTGGAGGAATAATATGGGTGCATTGTTGGAATGGGATGCTGGTGTCCTTTTGTGGATTCAGGAAAATATGCGAACAGACTTGATGACTACTATTATGAAGGGGATAACCAGACTTGGAAATGGAGGATGTCTGTGGATCGCTTTAGCAGTAGTTCTTTTGGTGATAGGTAAGACTAGAAAAGTTGGAGCTATGTCTGTTTTGTCTCTTATAATAACATTTGTAACAGTAAACTTAGGAATTAAGAATATTGTTGCCAGAACAAGACCCTACGAGGTTATTGATGGGTTGGTTAACCTGGTGGAAAAGCAAAGTGATTTTTCCTTTCCGTCAGGGCATTCTGCTCACGCATTTGCTGTAGGTGTGGTGCTTCTTGTTATGTTGCCGAGAAAATTTGGAGTGCCGATATTTATAATATCCATACTTATGGCGTATTCTAGACTTTATATAGGCGTTCATTACCCTACAGATGTAATTGCTGGTGTGTTGTTAGGTACAATAATTGCCTTCATCAGTATGTTTATTGTCAATAAAATATGTGACAAATGGCATAAAAGAAATAAGGCTCTAGAAGAAGCAGAAGCAACGGAACAAATGGACTGATGTAGAGTATTTGATATAGGTCAAATAAGGGATGTTTAATGGACTTGATGTTGACTGCCCCTATAAAAATGTGTATAATAATAGGGTGGATGTGTTATACATTTCATGCAAATTATTATAAGTAAATGTTTTGAAAGGAGATAAAATTATGACATACGAAGAGATAGTTGATAAGGTAAGAGAGAGACTTAAAGATGCAGATACAAGCAAGGTTGATGGTTTTCTTGCAATTCAGGTGAATATAACTGAGGAGGGTGCTGGTGCATTCTACGTAGAAGTAAAGGATGGTAAGCTTTCTGTTGAGCCTTACGAGTATTTTGATAGACAGGCACTCATTACAATGAAGTCAAAGAATTTCATTAAGCTTATGGAAGGTAAGCTGGACCCAGTGGCTGCATTTACTCTTGGAAAGCTTAAGATTGATGGTAGCATAGAGAAGGTATTGGAGTTTGGTAAGTTACTGTAATAGAGGGTAAGGTATGGCAAAATCTAGTAATCAAAAGCTTAAGATGATTTATCTTATGGATAAATTCTTGCGAGACACAGATGAGGAACACGGTATCACCATTAGTGATATGGTGGAGTATCTGGCAAGTCATGATATAAAGGCGGAAAGAAAGTCTTTGTATGATGATGTGGAGTGTCTTAATACTTATGGTATGGACATCATTAAGGAAAAGGTAGGAAGAGATACTTATTATAAGCTGGTAAGCAGGGATTTTGAACTAGCAGAGCTTAAGTTATTGGTGGACTCAGTTCAGTCTTCCAAGTTTATCACAGCTAATAAAACAAGAGAGCTAATTAAGAAATTAGAATCTTTAAGTAGCAGTCATCAGGCAGTTGAGCTTCAAAGACAAGTTCATGTAATTAACAGAGTTAAGAATCCTAATGAGAAAATCTACCTAACAGTTGATATGTTGCATGAAGCTATACATAAGCAGGTTCAGGTTCAATTTCAGTACGCTGCTTGGAACCTTAGGAAAGAACTTGTTCCAAAACACGATGGAAAAACATACTCAGTTAGTCCATGGGCTTTGACATGGGATGATGAAAATTACTATCTTATAGGTTATGATGAAGATGATGAAAAGATAAAGCATTTTAGAGTTGACAAATTCTTGAAGCTTAGCATAACAGATAAGGAAAGACATGGTAAGGAATTATTCAATAAATTTGACCTTGCTGCTTACTCTAAGAAAACCTTTGGTATGTTTGGTGGAGATGAGCAGTCAGTTAAACTTAAAGCTACTAACGATAAAGTAGGTGTTATGATTGACAGGTTCGGCTCTGATATTATGATTATTCCAGATAAAGACGGCAAGCATTTTACAGTTAATGTTGATGTTGCTATAAGTGATCAATTTATAGGATGGTTAGTTGGATTAGGTTCTGGTGTACAGATTGTCTATCCGCAAGATGTGCGAGATAAAGTAAAAGAAAACTTGCAGAAGATTATAGGGCTTTATGATAATTAAAGAATAATTATGAGAGAACTCTCCCTAAAAAGGAGAGTTCAATTTTTGAGATGAAACTGGAGGAACATTATGCTACTTAAAGGAATGGGAATTATATCGGTTATTGCTGCGGTGGTTTCTTATGTCTGGCTGGTACCGGGAAAGATTTTTGCCATACCATTGGTGCTTATAGGAACATTTGTGGCCTTGGTCTTGCTGTGGTGCTTTTTTTGCAGCATATGTGCTGCGTTTATAGATATGGATAAGGATTATGACACCCATAGTCCATTTTACAGATATTTTGTGAATAATATTATTGAGTCACTAGAGATATTTATGAATATAAAAACACATTGCTCGGGAAAGGAATGCCTTCCTGATGAGAAGTTTATGCTGGTGTGTAATCATAGGTCGGCTATGGACCCACTTCTTACTATGGGAGTTTTAAGGGAATACAATACAGGATTTATAGCTAAGAAGGCTATATATAAGGTTCCTGTTATTAGAAGACTTATGCATAGATGTTTCTGCCCAAGGCTTGATAAGGAAGATATGAAGAGTCAGGCAAAAACTATTTTACGTGCTAGCAAACTTATAAAGTCTCAAGAGGCTTCTATCGGAATTTATCCAGAGGGAACTAGAAATAAAACCGGAGAAGGTTTGCTTCCTTTTATGAGTGGTTCCTTTAAGATAGCAAAGAAGGCAGATTGTCCTATTGTGGTTGCTGTAATTAAGAATTCCGAGAATATATCTAAGAACACTCCATGGAAGAGGACTCATGTTTACCTTGAGTTTATCGGAGTGATTGATAAGGAAACTGTGGCAGCAAACAATACTACACAGTTAAGTGATATGGCAAGGGCTATGATTGAAGAAAAAATGTAGAGTTGTTTTTTGTAAAGAAAAGGTATGTAGAGATATTATCATCATATTATTCTCATACATACCTTTTCTTTTTATTATATTCTATCAATGTGATTTTACCCAGCAATAAGTTATTGATTGAGTTGTAACCACTATTTGTTCACACCTTGTTCGAGAAGCTTTAAAAGCTCATCAGGAGAAAAAATGTATTTTGTGTGGCAAAAATCGCATACAACTTCTATTGGTTCGTTTTCTTCAATCATGTGGGCGATTTCTTTTCGTCCCATACTAATTACAGCTTTTTCAACTCTATCCTTGCTACAATCACAGCAGTAGTTACATGGTATAGTGTCTGTAATTACAGTATCGTAACCTTCGAATAATTTGTTTATTATACTTTCAACACTTTCTCCCTTTTCTAGAAGTTCTGTAAAGGAGAAATTCTCAAGTCTTTTCTCTAAATCTGAAATTAGCTTTTCTTCTGCAAAAGGCATAAGCTGTACGATAAATCCACCTGCGCTAGAAACAGTAGTATCTGCATTCTGAAGAACGCCTAATGCAACAGATGATGGGATTTGTTCACTAGTTACGAAATAGTATGTTAAATCCATAGCAATTTCGCTGCTGACAAGATGTGTTTGTCCAACATAAGGCTCCTTTAATCCGATGTCTTTAATAACGCTCATAACACCTAAGTCTATGGCCTTAGCTACATCCTTTGCTGGAAGCATAACTTGGGCTTCACTAACATATCCCTTTACATTTCCCTTAGAATCTGCAGTGATAAGCATTCCCTGAATAGGTCCCTGACATTGAACTCTAATGGTTAAAGTGTCTGTGCCGTTTTTGCACATAGCTCCCATTAGTACACCACCAGTGAGAAGTCTTCCTAGGGCGTTGGTTACTACTGGACTTGTGTTGTGTGTGATTCTTGCCTTTTCTACAGTTTCTGTTGAGTTGCAGGCAAAGAATCTAACTTGATTATTGGCCGCCATACCTCTAATTATATAATCTGACATTTTAATTCCTCCGTTTATGTTTACTTGCCACATTCACGGGCAATGATATATATTCTTTCACATTCTTCAGTTGCTTCATCGTGGGTAAATGCGTCGTATGTGGCCACCAGTTCCATACCGGATGCCGTAACTAAATCCTTCATCTCTTGTAAAGTATATCCACGTTGGAGATGAAGCTCCTGATATTTTCTGTATAGCTGAGCTTCTTTGTTTCCATCAGTATTTTCTTTGACAAAAAGGCTTAGTGCAAGCTCGTTAATATCTTCATCTTCATCGTAAAAGTTATCCCAGATAAAGCTGATATCATCTCTGTCTTCAGCAATTGTTGCGTCAGCCACAATTTCTTTGTAATAGTATCTAGGGTGAAAGTCAAATATAAATATTCCCTTCGGGTCTAGATAATTATTCACCAGCTTAAAAACTTGAAGCAAGTCGGAAATGTCAGTAATATAGTTAATACTGTCACAGAGACTAATAACTGCCTTTACTGTTCCGTATAGCTCAAATTCCCTCATGTCCTGAAGAAGGTACAGAGAAGAAGATTGATTTTGGGCTTTCTTAGCATTGGCTATATCCAACATGGCGTCAGAATTATCTATACCAATCATATCGAAACCGGCTTGGGCCATAAGCTCTGTAATATTTCCAGTACCACATCCTAGCTCAGCCACAATTCCGTCTTCAATTTTATTTTCCTTCAGCAAACTCTGAAGATATGCAAACCACTCATCATAAGGAATGTTATCCATAAGTTCATCATAACAAGCGGCAAAATTTGAATACGCTTCCTGCATAAGATACCTCCTAATTACTTTGCTAATTATATTCTACTTTAATCACAAAATCAATATTTCCAACAACGAGAATTGTGGGAAGAAGATTTTAGTGGAAAATAAGAGCGTAGTGGTGTATAATATTATAGATTATGCAGATTGTCATAATAGATTTATGAAAAAGAGGTTAACATAACATGAAATTAGGAATCGTGGGTTTACCCAACGTAGGAAAAAGTACACTATTTAATTCATTGACAAAGGCAGGTGCGGAGTCAGCTAACTATCCATTCTGTACTATTGACCCTAATGTGGGAATAGTGCCTGTACCAGATAAGAGATTGGATGAGCTTACAAAGATGTATAACTCAGCTAAGACAACTCCTGCTGTTATAGAGTTCGTAGATATTGCAGGTCTTGTAAAAGGTGCATCTAAGGGAGAAGGTCTTGGTAACCAGTTCCTTTCTAATATTAGGGAGACTGATGCAATTGTACATGTTGTAAGATGCTTTGAGGATTCAAATGTAATTCATGTTGATGGTTCTGTAGATCCTATTAGAGATATAGAGACTATTAATATTGAGCTTATATTTGCAGATATAGAAGTGTTAGAGAGAAGAATGGCTAAAACTTCTAAGGGTGCAAATAACAATAAGGCACTTGCTAAGGAGCTTGAGCTTCAGAAGAAGATGAAGGCACACTTAGAGGAGAGTAAGCTTGCCATAACATTTGAGACTGATGATGAAGATGAGATAAAGTGGCTCAAGGAATATAATCTCCTTACTGGCAAGCCAGTTATATTTGCTGCAAATGTTTCTGAAGATGATTTGGCTGACGATGCAGCATCTAATGAGTATGTGGCAAAGGTAAAGGCTTACGCAGCGGAGTTTGGTAGCGAAGTATTTGCTGTATGTGCACAGATTGAGCAGGAAATCTCTGAGCTTGATGATGATGAGAAGCAGATGTTCCTTGAGGACCTTGGTGTAAGTGAGTCAGGTTTGGACAAGCTTATTAAGGCAAGTTATTCACTTCTTGGACTTATAAGTTATCTTACATCAGGAGAAGATGAGACAAGAGCTTGGACTATAACAAAGGGAACTAAGGCTCCGCAGGCAGCTGGTAAGATTCACACCGATTTCGAGAGAGGCTTTATAAAGGCGGAGGTTGTAGCATATGATGCACTTATGGAAAGTGGAAGTATGCTTGCGGCTAAGGAGAAAGGTCTTGTAAGACAAGAAGGAAAAGAATATGTTGTTCAGGATGGAGATGTGATTCTCTTCAAGTTTAATGTATAAAAACGAGGTATTGATATGGGAGATATTAGATTTCCGGGATTGGGAATACATTTAAAAGATGTACCAGAAGGTTTTTCTTTATTTGGGCTTGAGGTAAAATTATATGGTTTCATGATAGCCATAGGGTTTATATTGGCATATATTGTCTTGACCAGAGAAGCAAAACGAACAGGTCAGGATGATGAAATATATGTGGACTTTATGTTATGGATGATAATCCCAGCTATACTTGGAGCTAGAATATATTATATAATATTTAGCCTAGATAGTTATATAGAACCAGGTAAAGGATTCTGGCAGACTTTTCTTGATATGATAAATATCAGACAGGGTGGTCTTGCTATTTACGGTGGAATTATAGCTGGTGTTATAGTGGGGATTATTTTCTGCAAGAAAAAGAAGGTAAGCATTAAGCTTATGGCTGATACTGCTGTTATGCCACTGCTTATAGGTCAAATCGTAGGACGTTTTGGAAACTTCTTTAACAGAGAGGCTTTTGGTGATTATACAGATTCAGTATTTAGAATGTGCTTGCCAGTAAGTTATTTTAATGGCAATGGTAGTCTTAGTGGTTTGGCTGAATCAGGAATTATTAACGAAAATATGTTGAATAACCCTGTAAGCTTTGACGGTAGCGTGTGGATAAGTGTACATCCAACCTTCCTTTACGAGGCACTTTGGAATCTTGCACTACTTATTATAATCTTTGTCTATAGAAAACATAAAAAGTTTGATGGAGAATTAGGTTTACTTTATGTGTGGGGTTATGGACTTGGAAGAGTATGGATAGAGGCACTTCGTTCAGATTCTCTTATGGTACCAGGTTTAAATATGAAGGTATCACAACTTGTGGCTGCAGTATGCGTACTTGTGGCATCTGTGTTAATAGTAAAAAAGAGATTTGATTATGTGAAAGACATGTCAAAATAAATTTGATTGATATGGGTACAGACTTAGTGGATGCAAAAATTAGTCCAGTGGATGCTGGTAGAAGTCCGGTGGATGTTTAAAAAACCCCAGTGGATGTTAATATATAGTTGACATAACACAACAAAATGAATATTTTTATACAAAACAGACAAAAAACAAACAAGTGTTTTGTGGAGTATATACAAAAAGGAAATGTGATTAAAGTATTGCATTTCCTTTCTTTATGCCTTAAAATGATGTTGAGTGGGTGTCGAATGGCATCGTGGGGTTGCTCAGTGGTAGCTGAGTAGACTTTCAATAATAAATTCTAAAGGAAGGATAAGGCATGACAGGTTTCTTGTTAGGACAATCGAATCATAGTTTGGATGCTAAAGGTAGACTTATTGTGCCTATTAGACTGAGACAGGGTTTAGGCGCTCAGTTTGTAATGTGTAATGGTTACGGCGATTACGTTCAGTTATTTCCTTTAGAACAGTGGGAGAAGTTTTCAGCCCAGCTTAGTGAACTTGATCCGTCAGACGAAGAAAATAGAAGTTACCAAAACTTCTTCTTTGCATCAGCTTGTATATGTGAGCCGGATGGACAGTATAGAATAGTAATCCCACAGCAGATGAGAGAAGATATGGGAATCGATAAAGAAGTTGTTCTTATTGGTAATGGTACATCAGCGCAGCTTTGGGCTAAGGAAGCTTGGGATGCTCATTACAAGAATACATGTAGCAATATCGGTGCTATATCAAAAAATATATCTAAGAAGACATCAGGAGCATCTGGGAGGTAATTATGGAATTTAAACATATTTCTGTACTCTTGGATGAAACCATTGATAGCTTGAATATTAAGCCTGATGGAATATATGTAGATGGTACATTAGGTGGCGGTGGTCATTCACTTGAGATATGTAAGAGATTAGGTGAAGATGGAAGGCTTATTGGCATCGATCAGGATATGGATGCTATTAAGGCGGCTACTGAAAGATTATCAGATTATAAGGATAAGGTTGACATTGTACACAGTAATTATCAGGATATTGAGTCTTGTATGAGAGAACTTTCTATCAGTGGTGTAGATGGAATAGTTCTTGATCTTGGAGTTTCTTCCTATCAGCTTGATAATGTTGATAGAGGGTTTACATACAGAGAAGATACCCCACTTGACATGAGAATGGATCAAAGTCAATCAAGAACAGCCAAGGATATTGTTAATAACTATTCCGAGATGGAATTGTTTAGGGTAATACGTGATTATGGTGAAGATGGATTTGCTAAGAATATAGCTAAACACATTGTTAAGGCCAGAGAAGATGGTCCTATAGAAACTACAGGACAACTTAATGAGATAATCAAGGCCGCAATACCTGCAAAGGTTAGACAGGGTACAGGTCATCCGTCAAAGAAGACATTTCAGGCAATAAGAATTGAGCTTAATCATGAACTTGAAGTATTAGAAAATTCAATTGATAAGATGATAGAGCTTTTAAATCCAGGTGGACGACTTTCTATTATAACATTTCATTCATTGGAAGATAGAATAGTCAAGAACATATTTAGAAGGAATATGAATCCGTGTACATGCCCGCCTAATTTCCCGGTATGTACATGTGGACAAGCACCAAAGGGGAAGATAATAACTAGAAAACCAATTATTCCAAGTGATGAGGAGATAAGTGGTAATAAGAGAGCTAAAAGCTCAAAATTACGAGTATTTGAAAAGTTTTGATAGATTAGTTTAAAGGAGAGATAGGTATGGGTGAAAGACCAAGAAGAACTATGTACTACATCGACGGTAGTACAGTAAGGAAGGTAGAGCAAGCACCTTCAAGAAAATCAAATAATGAGGTACATAAGAAGTCTTCTAATAAACAGACTCAGCAAAGGAGAGTATCTGAAAAGGCGCAGAATGCATTAGCCTTTAACATGGGGTACACTATATTTGTAACAGCAGCAGTGCTTATTATGGTCTTTGCTTGTATTGCAGTACTTTACATGGAGTCAAGAATAAGTCTTCAGCAGGCTAACATTAATGAACTCGAGACACAGTTAGAGGTCATCGAGGAAGAGAATGCAGCATATAAGCTTAGTCTTGAAAATATGTATACCTTAGATGAGATTTACGATGTGGCTACTAACGAGCTTGGCATGGTGTATGCTGAAAAGGGTCAGATTGTATATTATGAGAGTGCGGACGAAGATTACGTTAAGCAGTATCAGGATGTTCCTGAGGCAAATTAGCCTCAGGAAGTTTTGCGTTAAAAAGGGTGGATAAAAATGGCGAAAAAAAGAAGAAAAAAGAGTCGTGCGTTTAATCAGGACATGAAGAATAGGCTCCTTTTTGCATTCGTGGCTTTTCTGGCCGTGTTTTTACTTTTGATAGTCAATTTGATATTAATTAATGTTCGATTTGGCAAAGAGTACGAGCAGGTGGTACTTGCGCAGCAGGGGTCAAATAGTTCTCCTATAGCATACAGAAGAGGAGACATTTTGGATTCTAACGGTACTACACTTGCCACAACAAAGAAGATATATAATTTGATTTTAGAACCAAAGAATATATTGGAAAAGGACGAAAATAAGGAAGTTACCATAGCTGCCTTAAAGAAGTATTTTGGATTCTCAGATAGTGATATTAACGAATTCTTAAAGAATACAGAGTCCTACTATGAAATTGCAAAAAAGGATTTAGAATATGAACAAGTAAAACCTTTTAAAGATTATTTGGAAACTAGTGAAGGTTCTAAGGTTAGAGGCGTATTGTTTGAAGAAAAATATGAACGAGTTTACCCAAATAACAATCTGGCATGTCATCTTATTGGTTACACCATTGGTACAAATGATGGCCAGGGAGGTATTGAAGGTGCCTATGACAGATATTTGAATGGTAGTAATGGTAGAGAGTACACATATATCAATGATGATAACAGTGTGACAAAGTCCATAGAGACTCCAGTAAATGGTTATAATCTGGTTACCAGTATAGATGCAAATATTCAATCTATCGTACAGGAAAAGGTTGATGCATATATGGTTTCAGAGGGTGCAGCCAATGTTTCTGTACTTGTTATGGATCCTAAGACATGTAATATTTTGGCTTTGTACAACTCTCATTCGTATGACCCTAATGATGCATATGATATAGAGGCGGTAAGATATCAGTTTAAAACAGATGAAGAATTTGAGGACTTTAAGAAAAATGCTACAGATGAAGAAACTGTAGAAGCCTTGGCAAAGGTTTGGAGAAACTTTGTAGTAAGTGATGTGTTTGAGCCAGGTTCAACCTACAAAACATTTACAATAGCTGGAGCATTAGAAGAGGCTGTTGTTGATGAAAATTACAAGCATGTTTGTGACGGTGGAGAGCAGGTAGACACATATTATATTCAGTGTCATATCGCAGGTTATGGTTCTGTTCATGGTGAACTAACTTTATCACAGGCACTTGAAAACTCTTGTAATGATGTTTTGATGGACGTAGCCAAGCAAGAGGGAGCAGAAATATTTGACAAATATCAGAAATTGTTTGGTTTTGGACAAGCTACTAATGTAGACATTCCTGGAGAACCAACCGATGCAGATTTTGAGTCAGTAATATATCACGAAGATACGCTCAATGTTACAGAGCTTGCAACATCATCATTTGGACAGGGTGTGTGTGTATCTATGATGCAGCTTGGTACTGCTTTTTGCTCTGTTATAAATGGTGGATATTATTACGAGCCAAGTGTTGTTCAAAGAATTGAAGATGAAAAAGGAAATGTAATAGATAACTTAGAAAATGTTTTGGTTAGAAGAACTGTATCCGAAGAGGTATCAGAGATTATGAAACAACAGCTTTTTATGGTTGTTGAGCAGGGTACAGGACAGAAGGCGGCAGTTGAAGGTTATGAAATTGGTGGAAAAACTGGAACAGCGGAAAAACTACCTAGAGGAAATGGTAAATACATGATTTCATTTATAGGTTTTGCTCCTGTTGACGATCCACAGGTTGTAGTGTATGTGGTTGTAGATGAGCCAAATACCCCTGACCAGTCATCAAGTGCTGCATCATCTTATCTTTTTGCGGATATTGCAACAGAGCTCTTTCCGTATATGAATATTTACAAGACAAATGATAATTATGATTTAGATACATCGGATACACCGGATGAGGTTGCAACACCTATATATGATGGAAATGCACCTAGTGACGATGTGGCTGGCGGAGAAGAGAACCCATATGTTTCTGATTCAGATGAGCCAACTACTGAGACAACAGAGGAAAGTGAAGGAGAGTATACCGAAGGAGAGTATACCGAAGATGAGTATTCAGATGAATACTCAGACGAAGAATACTATGATGAGTATTCAGAAGAGGAATACTACGAGGAAGAGTATTAATTGTGGATTGCTCCTTCGAACAACTTGTCAACAAATTGGAATAGAAAGAATTATTTCGAATAAGTATTAATAAATAATTATGGGAATAATTCATGAAGAGATTTAAAGACTATTTCGAGTTGTACAGTCGAAGAAGAATTACAGTTTTCGTTACTTGTATGATGCTGGCGGTGTTAGTGCTGTCGGTGAGACTATTTTTCATAATGATTGTAAAAGGTGATTATTATGATGAAAGAGCCACAAATATTCAGGAGCGCGAACGTAGTATAAAGGCTGAAAGAGGCGTAATATACGATAGAAATGGTGTAGTATTAGCTGGAAATAAAGCAGTGTGCTCCATTTCGGTTATTCATAATCAAATAACAAATAAGGAAGAAGTAATCAGCCATTTATCACGTATTCTTGAAATGGATGAAGCTGTGGTAAGGAAAAAGGTTGAAAAGGTTTCTTCTAGAGAAAGTATAAAGAACAATGTGGATAAAGCCATTGCTGATGAGATTAGAAGCCTTGATTTGGATGGCGTTATGGTTGATGAGGACTATAAAAGATATTATCCATACTCTACATTGGCATCAAAGGTAATTGGTTTTACCGGAGCAGATAATCAAGGTATTGTAGGTTTGGAAGTTTTTTATGACAAAACCTTACAAGGTACCCCTGGAAGTATTAAAACAGTAACTGATTCTAGAGGTATAGAGATTGAGAATACAGCAGAAACTAGAGAAGAACCAATTCCAGGTAATAATTTGATAACATCAATTGATATTAATATACAGCAGTACACACAGCAGCTTGCTATGCAAACAAAAGAGCTTAGAGGAGCTAGTAGGGTTTGTATTATAGTAATGAATCCAAAGAATGGAGAAATATATGCACTTGCTGATGTGCCAGAATACGATTTGAACAATCCATTTGAATTAAATGTATCAGCCACAGCAACAGATGCAACATCTACGGATGCAGCATTTGATATGAATCAGCTGAATAATATGTGGAGATGTTTCCCTATAAGCGATACTTACGAGCCAGGCTCTACCTTTAAGATTGTTACAGCAACAGCCGCTTTTGAAGAAGGCGTGGTAACAGTAAATGATGGGTTTAATTGCCCAGGATATAGAATTGTAGGGGACAGAAGAATTAGGTGTCATAAAACTGTGGGACATGGAAGTCAAACTTTTAGAGAAGGTATAATGAATTCCTGTAATCCGGTTTTTATGGATATAGGCGCCAGAGTTGGCGTTGAAAGATTTTATAAGAATTTGGAGCGATTAGGTCTGTTTGAGAAAACGGGGATTGACCTTCCTGGTGAAGCGGGCTCCATATTTCACAATAAGAAGGATGTAAAAGAGGTTGAGATGGCAACTATATCCTTCGGACAGACATTTCAGATTACCCCATTGCAGCTTATGCGCGCAGCTGCCGCAGTTGTAAATGGTGGAACATTGGTTACCCCACACTTTGGAGTGTATGTAACTGATAGCAACAATAATATTGCCAAAAAGATATCCTATAATACAAGGGACGGAGTGGTTTCTGAGGAAACCTCAGAAACCATGAAGGACCTGCTTTGTGACGTTGTTGCTCTAGGAACAGGTAAGAACGCATATGTTGAAGGCTATGATGTGGGTGGTAAAACTGCTACAAGCGAAAAGCTACCTAGAAGTAGTAACAAATATATTTCATCTTTTTTGGGATTTGCCCCAGCAGATGACCCAGAGGTTATGGCCTTGGTTCTTATAGATGAGCCCGTTGGAACTTATTATGGTGGGACAATAGCCGCTCCGGTTATAGGAGATTTATACGAGAATATTTTGCCTTACATAGGCTTAGATAAAAAGGTATCAACAGATACCGATGCTGTAGAAACTATAACATTAGAGGATACAGTGTTTTAGACAAACTAATGAGCAAAAAGGAGTATAAATATGAAATATAGTGATATGGTTTTTCCAGTTTTAATAGCTTTTGGTATAAGCGTGATATTAAGTCCCATTATAATTCCATTCTTGAAAAAATTAAAGTTTGGACAATTTGTAAGAGATGATGGACCAGAGTCACATTTGAAGAAATCAGGAACGCCAACTATGGGTGGACTTATAATTCTATTTAGCATAATACTTACATCTTTGTTTTATATAAAAGATTATCCGGAAATAGTTCCAGTGCTTTTTTCTACCTTAGGATTTGGCCTTGTAGGATTTCTAGATGATTATATCAAGGTTGTTATGAAGCGTTCGTTAGGACTTAGAGCGTGGCAGAAGATGTTGGGACAGTTAATTGTGACAGGAATATTTGCATATTATATGTACGCTCATACCGATTTGGGTACTGAGATGATTATTCCATTTTTTGACAAAAAAGTAGACATAGGTGGAATATATTATTTATTTATGTTTATTGTAATTTTAGGAACTGTAAATGGTGCTAATTTTACAGACGGATTAGATGGACTTGCTTCATCTGTTACAGTGCTTATAGCAACTTTCTTTACAGTAGCTGCTATTGGACTGGGGTCTGGTGTAGCTCCAATTACTTGCGCAACAGTTGGTAGCTTGCTTGGATTCTTAGTGTACAATGTATATCCTGCAAGAGTGTTTATGGGAGATACTGGTTCACTAGCTTTAGGTGGATTTGTTGCATCAACAGCATATGTGCTTCAAATGCCATTGATAATTCTTTTGGTAGCATTTATTTACTTTGCAGAGGTTTTATCTGTAATGATTCAGGTTGTGTACTTTAAGAAGACCGGCAAGAGAATATTTAAGATGGCACCTATACATCATCATTTCGAGCTATGCGGATGGCCAGAGACAAAAGTTGTGTCGATTTTTTCAATAGTGACAGCTATCCTTTGCTTCATTGCAATACTTGCTATATAGGAACTAGGAGGAACAAGGTATGTTCGATAAGAAAGTGTTGGTTGCAGGATGTGGAAGAAGTGGCATTTGTGCAACAAAACTACTCATAGATAAAGGTGAAAAGGTTATACTTTTCGATGAAAACAAAAAAAATAATCTCACAGTAGAAGGAGTTCTAGACAATTTAGAAGAAACAGGAAAAAGTCCTAATCTACAAGTGTTTTTTGGTCAGCTTAGTCAAGAGATAATATCCCAGATCTCTGTTATGGTTATTAGCCCTGGAATTCCTACTGATTCAGAATTTGCCTTAAAAGTTAAAGAGCATAATATTCCAGTATGGAGTGAAATAGAGCTTGCTTATTATTACGAGCAGGGAACAGTGGTAGCAATCACAGGTACTAACGGAAAGACAACAACTACATCTCTTGTGGGAGAGATAATGAAAGCATGGAACCCATCAAGCTATGTTGTTGGAAATATAGGAATTCCATATACACAGCAGGTGGTAAATACTACTAAAGATTCTATTACAGTTGCGGAAATAAGTAGCTTTCAGCTAGAAACGATTATTGATTTCAAACCTAAGGTGGCAGCTATATTGAATGTTACTCCAGATCATTTGGATAGACATTATACATTTGAAAACTATGCGTCATGTAAGGCCGCGGTTTCAAAGAATCAAAGTGATAACGAATATGTTGTTGTGAACTATGATGACCCTGAAACAATGAAGCTTGTAGATAGTTTAGCTGGTAAGGTTGTTTATTTTAGTAGATTAGAACAACTTAATCAGGGCGTATTTGTTGAAGATGGTTTAGTGGTTGTAAAAGATAGTGATAAAAAGATAGAAGTTCTTAATCTATCAGATATTCAGATACTTGGTAATCACAATGTGGAGAATGTTTTAGCCGCTGTAGGCATAGCATATTATATGGGTGTGCCAGTGGATGTTATAGGTAAAGTTTGTACAGAGTTTAAGGGAGTACCACACAGAATTGAATATGTAAGAACTGTTAATGGTGTAGAGTATTACAATGATTCAAAGGGTACAAATCCTGATGCTGCTATTAAAGGAATTCAGGCTATGAAGTCTGCAACCTACCTAATAGGTGGTGGTTATGATAAAAAGTCTTCTTATGATGAGTGGATAGACAGCTTTGACGGAAAGGTTAAAAAACTTGTTTTACTAGGCCAGACGGCTAGTGATATAGACAAATGTGCAAAATCACGTGGTTTTGTTGATACAGTATTCGTAGAAAGTCTAGAAGAGGCAGTGCAATATTGTTATAAGTTAGCAGAACCAGGAGAAAGCGTTCTTCTCTCTCCAGCATGTGCAAGTTGGGGGATGTTCGATAATTACGAACAAAGAGGGGATATGTTTAAGGAATATGTAAACAAACTGTAGGAGTGAATATTTGTGAGTAGTGAAACTGCGACAAAGACAAATAAAAAGGAAAAGGCAACATTTTTCTTCTGGAAAGAAGGATACTACGATTACCAAACACTGTTTATAACAATCGTGTTGGTGTTGTTTGGAATTATGATGGTTTATAGCGCCAGCTCATACAGAGCGGTTATGGATGGAGATGCTGATTACTATTATGCGCTAAAACAGGCGATTATTGCTGTAGTTAGCTTTGGATTAATGGCCTTTGTGTCAGGAGTTAATTATAAACATTACATAAACTTGGCTATGCTAATTATGATGATTTCTATTGCTGCATGTGGAGTGGTGTTGGTAATGGGTATAGCCAGTCACGGAGCTACAAGATGGCTAAGTATAGGTGGAGTTAGTCTTCAGCCTTCAGAGTTCTTGAAACCAGCCATTATAATCTATATTGCAAGGGCTTGTACAACTAATGAGGAATGGCTTGAGAATTTTAAGGATATGTTTAAGATACTGATGCTACCACTAATTGGTATTGTGTTGGTTGCCAAAGAGAATCTTAGTACAGGAATTGTGTGCTTTGGTATTGTTGCTGTTGTAATCTTTATTGCAGCAAGAGATATCAAACCACTTCTAGCATGGTGCGTGCTAGCTGTTTTAGGTGGTGTACTTTTGATTGCCCTTGAAGGATATAGAGGTGGAAGAATAGAGGCCTGGCTTGATCCTGAAAATAGTGAGAATGGCTATCAGACTATGCAGTCACTATACGCTATAGGTTCAGGTGGACTCTTCGGAAAGGGATTAGGAAATAGTATTCAAAAGACAGGGTTCTTGCCAGAGTCCCATAACGATATGATTTTCTCTGTTATATGTGAGGAATTGGGATTATTTGGAGCGTTGGCTGTAATAATATTATTTGTAATGTTGTTGTTTAGATTTAGGTACATAGCAAATAATGCACCTAATAAGTTTGCAGGTTATATAGTAGCAGGAGTTATGGCTCAGATTGCAGTACAGCTGATTATTAATATAGGAGTTGTAACAAACACATTACCACCTACAGGAGTAACATTACCATTTATAAGTTACGGTGGTTCATCTATGATGGCTACGTTGATTGAGATAGGTCTTGTGTTGTCTGTTTCTAGACAGATAAAGCCGTATGAATAAACACAATTAGATTATGAAAGCGATGTGAAGACATATTGAGAAAAGGTTACAAGATAGCACTTGCTTTAGTTGTGGTTGCCTTAGGAGTTGTGGCATATCTTAATTCATTTAAACTTGAAGAAGTCAAGGTTAGTGAATGTGAGTATGCTGATGAAGAATTGATAGCTACGATGGTAAAGGATGAAGCATTTGCTGATAATACTTTGGCTCTATATCTTAAATGCAAACTAAGTCCAATTGATGGAATACAGTTTGTAAATAAGATTGAGATAGATTACTTGTCAAAAAATACAGTGTCTGTTACGGTTTACGAAAAGGCTCTAGCAGGTTGCGTAGAGTATATGAACAGCTACATATATTTTGACAAGGATGGAATAGTTCTTGAGTCTTCTTCGGAGATGGTGGAAGGAGTTCCATTTATTAAAGGTTTGGAATTCGACCGTTGGGAGGTTGGTAAAAAGCTTCCAATTGAAGATGAGAGAAAGTTTAAGGCTATACTTAATGTTACACAGCTTATTGAAAAATATGAGCTGGATATTGATGGTATTAAGTTTACAGCCTCGAACGAATTGGTGCTGACACATGATAAAATAACCATTGAACTAGGAGAGGGGGAATACCTTGAGATACAGATGATGAATCTGGGAAGTATACTGGAAGGTCTTAAAGGCAAGGAAGGTACACTAAATATGAAAGATTTTGATTCTGATGAGGCAACAGCGAGCTTCAAATAGAAAAATATTATTAAAATATAAGGCATTTTAACAAAAAACAGTTGATTATTTGACAAAATGATTATATTATTAAAGTAATAATGTTCAATGTGGGATTTTATGCATTGAAATAAGTATTTATGAATTTACAAAATTAAGTTAATTACAATGAAGGAGGAAAAGACCTTGCTTGAAATAAAATCAAACGACGAAAAAACCCCTGCTAGAATCCTTGTCATAGGAGTAGGTGGTGCAGGTAACAATGCGGTTAACAGAATGATCGATGAGAATGTGGAGGGTGTTGAGCTTATAGCTATTAACACTGATAAGCAGATCTTATCACAGAGTAGAGCTACTACTAAGATTCAGATTGGTGAGAAACTGACTAAGGGACTTGGAGCAGGCGCAAAGCCTGAGATTGGTGCTAGTGCAGTTGAAGAGAATAGAGAAGAGATTACAGATATCATGAAGGATGCCAATATGGTATTCGTTACTTGTGGTATGGGTGGTGGTACAGGTACAGGTGCCGCTCCTGTAGTTGCTGAGATAGCTAGAAATCTTGGTATACTTACAGTTGGTGTAGTAACTAAGCCTTTCTCATTTGAGGGTAAGCCTAGAATGAACAACGCTCTTAATGGTATCGCTAAGCTTAGAGAGAATGTTGATACATTAATCGTTATTCCTAACGATAAGTTATTACAGATATGTGATAAGCGTACTACAATTCCTGAGGCACTTAAGAAGGCTGATGAGGTTCTTCAGCAGGGTGTACAGGGTGTAACAGACCTTATCAACAAGCCAGGTCTTATCAACCTTGACTTTGCGGATATTCAGACAGTTATGAGGGACAAGGGTGTTGCTCATATCGGTATCGGTACTGCAAGTGGTGATAACAAGGCAGTTGATGCAATCAAATCAGCTATGGATAGTCCATTACTTGAGACTACAGTAACAGGAGCTACAGATATTATTGTTAACTTCTCAGGTAATATCGGTATCGTTGAAGCATACGATGCTATTACATACCTTACTGAGGTTGCAGGAGACAATGCTAACATTATCTTCGGTACAGTTGATAACGATAATATGGGCGAAGATGTATGTATTACAATTATTGCTACAGGTATTGAGGCTAATGCAGCTAACGCAGCTACAGTTTCAGTTCCACAGACTAGTAAGCCACAGGTAAAGCCAAGTGTAACACCTATTGGTGGAGCACCAACATATTCAGGACAGCCTATTACAACTGGAACTACAAGCTCAGTTAAGCCATCATTCCTTAATACACCAGTTAAGCCTGTAAATCAGGGTGTTGATATGACAGCTACAAAGGCTACACCAGTTAGACCACAGCCAGCAGCTGCTAATAATAATCCTAATGGAATCAAGATTCCTGATTTCCTTAAAAGAGGTTAATTTGTAAGATAATTAAAGGTCTGTCGTAATGCAATGCGACGGACCTTTTTGATGTATATTACGTAAGAAAGGTAAAAAATATGGATATGAATAACATGGGTGGGGGACATACCACATATTATGACGAGACAATGTTAGCTCAATACCATAATCAATACAAAAGTCAGCCTAATAAGAATACGCTGGTTATAGTAGATAAAAATGGTATTAATGAGATTGACTTGAGTGGAAGTACAGACGCTGTTTATTCCTTTGGACGTAAAAGTGATAATAGCATTGTAATTAATTCTGAAATTGTATCAGGTTATCATGGTGAAATATGTATATCAAACGGAGTATTTTACATAAAGGATAACAACAGTTCCAATGGAACATATATTGCCTATGGACCACAATTTTATAAGGCTCAGCCAGGACAATACTATGGTGGTGATAACAAGGATATGATAATTAGACTTGGTACTAACAAGTCTGTAGGAGAAATTGAAGCAGTGCTTATGCTTTATGATAATGATGCTGCAAGTGGCACTTGGAAAACTTACAATCTTCATGAAGGAGATAACAGTATAGGTCGTGCCGAGGATTGTGACATTAAAATTCGAAATGTAGCAGTGTCACGTTACCATGCGGGTGTTAGATTGGTTAATGGTGAGTTTTATGTATTTGATAACAAATCTACCAATGGTGTGTTTGTAAATGGTATTAAGATTGATAAACCAGTAAGACTTACTGATAAAGATATCTTCACTATATTGAATACTACATTTATATTTAGTGCGGGAAAATTATTCTACAGGGTTAATCCTGAAGGTATTGCTCTTAATCTAAGAAATCTTAATAAAGAAGTGCCGGCAAAAGGTGGCAAAAAGACCATACTTGATAAGGTTAGCTTAAGTATTGGTGCAAATGAGTTTGTTGCTATTATAGGTGGTTCTGGAGCAGGTAAAACTACTCTTATGACTGCTATGAGTGGATTTGATACTCAAATCACAGGTGATGTATTCTGTAATGGTATCAATTTAAGAGAGAATTTCCAAACTCTTAAAAATGTCATAGGATTTGTTCCACAGCAGGATATTATATATGAGAATATTACTCTGAAGAAGATGCTTTACTATACTGCAAAGCTTAAGATGCCAGAGGATACAACCAAAGAAGAAATTTACAAGCGTATTCATGATGTATTAGATATGGTGGAGCTTCTTGAACATCAAGACACATATATTAGGCGACTTTCAGGTGGACAGAAAAAGAGAGCAAGTATAGCAGTAGAACTTCTTGCTAACCCAGGATTATTCTTCTTAGATGAGCCTACATCAGGTCTCGATCCTGGAACAGAACAACATCTTATGCACACACTTAGCAAGCTCTCTAAAGAGCAGGAAAAGACTATTATAATGGTTACTCATACCACTAATAATATTCACCTGTGTGATAAGGTTATCATTATGGGCTATGGTGGAAGACTCTGTTATTGTGGAGCTCCATCAGGAATAAAGGATTTCTTTGCCACTGATGATATTGTTGAGGTATATGATAAGATTACAAATGATACGAAGGGCTGGGAAGCTAGATTTAAAGCATCAGGAATTAACAAGCTTGATGAGGGACTAGGATCTAACGTTGGTAAAGAAATTAAACCTAAGAAAGCAAGCAGTCTAAACCAGCTGTCTGTGCTTATAAGAAGATATGTAACTCTTATTAAAAATGACATAGGAAGACTTATGATGATCTTCCTTCAGCCAATACTTATTGGTATTTTGATGGCTCTTGTTGCTGAGGACGGTATATACGAGAAGATGTTTGAAACTAGATCTATACTTTTTGCCCTTATGAGTGCAGGTATATGGATGGGACTTTTCAACACCATTCAAGAAATATACAAAGAACGAGTCATTTTGAAACGTGAATATATGGCCAATCTGAAATTGCCGATATATATGCTCTCAAAATATATTGTGCAGGCTGTTATTGCAATAATTCAGGCTGTGATTTTAGTAGCAGTGTTTGTACTTATAAAGGGTAAGCCACAATGCGAAGGCGTTGTGCTTGGAAGTGCAGTATTAGAGATGATGGTAACAATATTTGTTACTGTATATGCAGCAGCGGCCTTTGGTCTTCTTATATCAGCCGTTTCTAAGAACGGAGATAGAGCTATGACTATTGCACCGTTTGTGCTTATAATTCAGTTGCTGTTCTCAGGAATATTATTCTCTCTTGATGGAGTAACTGAAAAGATTTCTTATGTCACATTTAGCCGTTGGTCTATGGAAGCATTAGGAAGTACCAACGACCTTAATGAGCTAGAACCAGTAGGTCAGGAGGATGCAGATAAGGCAGAAGAAGAGGCTAAAGAAAAACAAGATGAACTTATTGCAAGCTGCAATGATGCTATAGCGTCTATGCAGGATGCATATGATGAGACCATCAATGAACTTCAGGACACTATAGAATATTATTCTGTGTATGCAAATGATCCGCAGACCTTCGAAGAATATGTATCTGAGCCTGTTACCATGGAAGTAGAGGATGAAGATGATAGTGACGAAGATGATGAAGAAATTGATGAGATGTTTGTAAGAACAAAATCACATATGGCAAAATGCTGGGGATTCTTATTCTTAGTAACATTCTTATTTGCTGGAGTAAGTATAGCTGTGCTTACTAAGTTGAAGGATGAGCAAAGATAAAATTATAATATAATACAAAAAGACTGGTGTTATTAGTCATTACTCGGCTTATGGATGTAGGCCAGTAAAGAAGAATAACGCCAGTCTTTTTTTGTTTGATTATATTAAGTCGATGTTATTTCTGCTGTATTGTATGTTGCTAAGTCTAAATAAATCTTCAAGGGAATCATCCTGGTTATTGTTAGAAGCAGTCTCTTCTGTGTCCCCAATTTTTGCTATAGTTTCTAGCATTGTTTCATAATATTTCATAAGAATATCATATTCTGAGTATGAAAAAGCTTGTTCTAACTTTGCTGCATCAGTTATGCTTTGAGTAGTATCTAAGGACTGCGTGCCGGAATTAATGGTAACAGTCGTACCATCAATATTGACACCCTGATTTAAGTACTCTAAAACTTTGGCAACATAGTTTTGTGTTTCTGTAAATGGAGGAACTCCATCGTATTTTGCTACATTTCCAGGGCCTGCATTATAGCCTGCCAGCATAAGCTTAATGTTGCCGTTGTACATCTTATCTAACTGATTTAAAAGTTTTGCTCCACCCATAATATTTTCATATGGGTCGTAGGCATTGTTTACGCCAAGTGATTTTGCAGTTGATGGCATAAGTTGCATAATACCCATAGCGCCACAGTGTGATGTGGCTTCGGGGTTGAAGTTTGACTCGGCCTTAGCAACTGCCTTAAGTAAGTCTATTGAAACGTTGTATTTTTGAGAGGCTTCTGTAAAGATGCTCTCTAAATCTACAGTTTTTTTCTGATCTTCTACAAGATTTGCTTTTTCCTGTTCTAATATCTGGTCAAATGCACTTTGAACAACAGCTTCGGTGCTGGCGCTAGATGATGCCTTTGTGGTATTGGCAACGTTATACACGTTGTATGTATTTTCGTCTACGTATCCTAATCCTTCTATGTACATATAATTACTCCTAATCTACATTTGTATAGTCAATAGTATTCCAAGATATTGTAATATTTTTTTTGTGTAATGACAAGTGTTTCGTAGTGTATAATTGAAAATAATCACGAAATTTCTAGTATGGATAATGGTTGATAATGCCCTTAAAATGTAATATAATAAACTTTTGTAATGATGACTGGAGGTCGTGAGGATGAATTATATTGCCAGCGGCGATGAGATGAGTCGCATAGATGAATATACTATAAATGTAATCGGAATACCACAGATGGTTTTAATGGAAAGGGCTGCCTTGGCGGTGTATGAATACATTTATTCCAAGTTTAATAAAGAATCAAAGGTATTAGTTGTTGTAGAAGGTGGCAACAATGGCGGAGATGGTATTGCTCTTGCTAGAATACTTCATAGTAGTGGATATGATGTTGAGATATTCTGGGGAGAAAATCTCAGCAAGACTAGCGAAGCCTTTGGGAAACAGTTAGAGATAGCTAGAAAGCTTAACTTGAAGTTTGCTGATGACATACTTGATTGTGGGTATGATGTGGTTGTAGATGCAGTATTTGGGGCAGGTTTGAATAGAGCAATAACAGGTAAGATTGCTGATGTGATTAATGCAATGAATGATGTGGATGCTTTCAAGCTTGCGGTAGATATTCCTTCGGGAATAGATTCTACAAACGGCTTTGTTTTAGGAACAGCTTTTAGAGCGGATGCAACAGTGACGTTTGGAATAATGAAGATGGGACTTCTGACAGGAATGGGCTATGAATATAGTGGTCAGGTTACAGTGGCTGACATAGGCATACCGAAGAAGGCTATTGATTACATAGAACCAGATCTCTATACATATGACGGAGTGGATGTGGATAGATTATTGCCATATAGAAAGCTAGACTCTCACAAGGGAAGTTATGGTAAAATAGGTGTCATTGGTGGAAGTAAAAATATGGCAGGTGCAGCCATGTTTTCTGCTGAGGCTGCTTATAGGATGGGCTGTGGACTGGTAAGAATATGCACTGTGGAAGAAAATCGTGAGATTATGCAAAGTAAACTTCCAGAAGCGATGCTTACAACCTATGATTCGAGTGATAAAAGTAGCATAAGAGAAGCCGTTAAGTCTATGATTAGCTGGTCTGATGTGATAATACTTGGACCTGGGTTAAGTACTAAGGAGTATGCTGGTTATATTGTTGAAAAGGTACTTAAAGACTATAAAGAAACTATTGTATTAGATGCAGATGGTCTTAATATAGTAGCTCAGAATAAGGAATTGCTTAAAGCAACAGAAGCTAGAGTTATCATTACACCTCATCTCGCAGAGATGTCAAGACTTACAGATGTGAAAACAGGAGAGATTAAGAGCAACAAATATCATGTAGCTAAGGAATTTGCCAAGGACAATAACCTTGTAGTAGTTCTTAAAGATTCTAGAACAGTGGTATCAGATGGTGGAGTTCAAGCATATATTAATACTACTGGAAACAATGGTATGGCAACAGGCGGTTCTGGAGATGTTTTGGCAGGTATAATCGGTGGATTATGTGGTCAGAATATGAATGAATTTGAGGCTGCAAAGCTTGGAGTTTGTTTGCATGGATTGGCAGGTCAGGAGGCTGCGATTAGCAGAGGAAGATACAGTATGATAGCCAGTGATATAGTAAGAGGAATTACAGCAGTACTAAAAGGAGATTATTATGTCGGTTAGGAAACCAGGATATAATAGAATATATGCTAGGATAAATATGGATAATCTTCGATATAACATAGAGAAGATGAAATCTATGGTTAAACCGGATATGAAGGTTTTAGCAGTGGTAAAGGCGGATGCTTATGGTCATGGAGCTGTTGGCGTTTCCCAGAGAATAAGAGATATAGTAGATTATTTTGGTGTTGCAACTATAGATGAGGCAGTGGAACTAAGAAATGCAGGAATCACTGAACCAATTCTTATAATTGGCTATACAGATTCTGATGATTTTGAGAAGCTTGTAGAACATAATATAACTCAAGCTGTATATGATGTTAAAGAGTGTGAAAAGCTTTCTAGTGTTGCTGTGTCAGCAGGAACTAAGATAAAGGTACACCTTAAGGTTGACTCTGGTATGGGAAGAATAGGATTTTTGGCCAATGAGTCGGGTGTTGAAGAAGCATTAAAGTTGAAGTGTATGGAAGGTCTAGATATAGAAGGTATATTTACCCATTATGCTAAGGCGGATGAATTAGATAAGTCATATTCTCGTGTTCAAAAAGAAAAATTTCTTAATTTTATAAAAGGAATGGAAGCGGGTGGTGTTACATTTGCCATAAAGCATATAGACAACAGTGCAGGAACTATGGAGATGGATGATGATGAATTTGATATGGTACGACTTGGTATTGTATCATATGGTTTATATCCTTCAGAAGAAGTGGATAAATCTGTTGAGATAAGACCGGTTATGTCTCTTGTGTCCCATGTGTCACATGTGAAGACAGTAGAGGCTGGTACTTCAATTAGTTATGGTGGAACCTATATAACAGACACCACTAGACGAATTGCTACAGTTACAGTAGGCTATGCTGATGGGTATCCGAGAGCTCAGTCCAACTTAGGAAGAGTTATTGTGCGAGGTCAGTATGCACCCATAGTTGGAAGAGTATGTATGGATCAAATGATGATAGATGTAACAGATATACCAGATGTATCGGTTAAGGATGAAGTTATATTGATTGGTGGCACAGATGATAAATATATTTCTGTGGAGGAGGTTGCCCAGTATGCTAACAGCTTTAATTATGAGCTGGTTTGTCATATTGGTAGAAGAGTTCCCCACGTTTACAATGAGGATGGAGCAGATACAGTCTGCGTAAATTATCTAGTATAAAGAAAGATATGTATATACCTATTGATTATTGGAAATACTTTCATTAGTTTGAAATAACAATAGGAGTGTGAAATCAGTGGTAATCAGACGAGGAGATATATATTACGCCGATTTAAGACCAGTAATTGGTTCAGAACAAGGCGGAGTGAGACCAGTACTTATTATACAGAACGAAACAGGTAACAAGCATAGTTCAACAGTGATTATAGCAGCAATTACATCTCAGCTTCATAAGGCCAAGTTGCCAACGCATGTGGAGCTTGATTCAAGGTATTGCGATATAGCTAAGGATTCTGTTATACTGTTAGAACAAGTAAGAACAATAGATAAACAAAGACTTAAGGAAAAAGTGTGTCATCTCGATAACAAAATAATTGAGCGTGTAAATGAAGCACTTAGGATAAGTCTTGAGTTATAAAGAAAAAGGAGAAAAGAAAAGATGTCCCAAAGCGGTCCCAGTAGCTTAAAGAAATTATTTGGAAAGAAGATTAGCGAGGAAAAGGTAGAGGAAGAAATTCTATCTATGGTAGAGGAAGGTCACGAACAGGGTCTTATTGAAGAATCTGAGGCTGAGATGATTACAAATATTATGGAATTGTCAGATAAAAATGCCAGAGATATTATGACTAATCGACAGAAGATTATAGCTATGGAGAATACCTTTACGGTAGAAGATGCCATAAAGTTTATAGTGGAAAATAATTATTCCAGATATCCAGTGTATGAGGATGATATGGATAATATTTTAGGAGTGGTACACCTTAAGGATTTGGTGGAAGAATATTTGAAGAATCCATTAACTAGCGTTACACAAGTAATGGAAGAACCTATTTTTATACATCCTACATTTAATATCAACAAGCTTCTTCAAAAGATGCAGAGTGAGAAGATACATATGTCTGTTGTGGTGGACGAGTATGGTCAGACAGAGGGCATAGTCTGTATGGAAGATGTAATCGAAGAGATTGTTGGAAATATTTTTGATGAACATGATGATGTGGAAGAAGACAGCATCAAAGAAATTGCGGAAGATGCCTATATGATGAATGGTGATGCATCACTGCTTGATGTGTCAGATGAATTAGATGTAGAATTCCCAGATGAGGATTTTGAGACCTTAAATGGTTTTATGCTTTATAAGTTAGGAAGACTACCGGTTGAGAACGAGACTACAGAGATTATTTATCAGGGATACAAATTCACCCCTGTAAAAATATGTGACAAGATGATAACTCTTGTCAAAGTAGAGAAAATAGAAGAAATAAATGAAGATAAGGAGTAACTTAAGATGTCAGGACATTCAAAATTTGCCAATATTAAGCACAAGAAGGAGAAAAATGATGCTGCAAAGGGTAAGATTTTCACTATCATTGGTAGAGAAATTGCCGTAGCGGTTAAGGAGGGAGGACCAGACCCTGCTAATAACAGCAAGCTTCGTGATGTTATAGCGAAGGCAAAGGCTAACAATATGCCTAACGATACTATTGATAGAGGTATTAAGAAGGCAGCAGGCGACCTAGGTTCAGTAAACTATGTTGGAATTACATATGAGGGATATGGTCCTAACGGAACAGCCATCATTGTTAACGCTCTTACAGATAACAAAAACAGAACAGCTTCTAATGTTCGTAACGCTTTTACTAAAGGTGGTGGAAATGTAGGAACTACAGGCTGTGTATCATATATGTTTGACGAGAAGGGGCAGATTATCATAGATAAGGAAGAGTGTTCTATGGATGCAGATGACCTTATGATGATTGCTCTTGATGCTGGAGCTGATGATTTTGTAGAAGAGGAAGATAGCTTTGAAATCCTTACTGCACCAGCCGATTTTTCAGCGGTACGTGAGGCTCTTGAGGCAGAGAACATCCCTATGGTATCAGCAGAGGTAACTATGGTTCCACAGAACTACGTAGAGCTTACTAACGAGGATGATATCAAGAAGATGAATAAGATACTTGACTTACTCGATGAGGATGACGACGTGCAAAGCGTGTACCACAATTGGGATGAGTAAAAAAATACAGCTTGCTAGTATTTTTTTACGAAGACCTTTCTTATCAACACGAATTGTTGGTAAGAGGGATGAGTAAAAATTGCTCAAGCAAAAAGTGCAGGCCCCCCAAAGGCCTGTACTTTTTATTTAAGCGAATCTTACTTATTTCCCCACTATGTTTTTAATCTAACTTTAATCTTCCCTTAATCTGAAAATGCTATAATAATTTCTTCTAAGTTAATAAAATATAAAATGTAGATGAATTTTCATTTGGTTTATGTTATATTATTAAATGCTAATGTTTTAAGTGTAAACATTTTTACAAGGGGGACATAATTATGATGCCGATTCTGGTGATTTTCTTAGTGTGGTATGCAATATTTGGGCGTAATAATCCAAATACATATAGCAAAATAGATGGAAAGCTTGGAAAGATAATTTTCTGGTTGGTTGTACTCACCGTATTTCCGGCTTTTATTCCAGGTGTTTTAGGTGCTATGTTTGGTTTGACAGTTGCGGCATTAGCTATACTAGCAGCATTCAGTCCAATAATTATTCCAGCGGTGATTATTGGTAAATTGCTTGGTGGTGGTAAGAAAAAGCATAAAAAGGGTAGTACGGTTTATGCTCCAGAAGAAAGAAAGATGACGACTGGACTTACAAAATCTGTACCTAAGAGAAGAAAGATTATAAGAAAGTTTAATAAAAAGTATGACCTTAATCTAACAGAAGATGAAATTAATAAAATTGTTGATGCTTCATATATGTCCTTTGCATGGGAGAAAGAAATTAGAGATATGAACGAGGATTACGACAATGTCTTTGAGTGGTACAACAGTATGACTAACTGGCTTAGAGCATACCTAAAATCTTTTCCGGTTCATACGGTATCTTCAGATTTTGCAAGACAAAAAGAAATTGTTATGGAGACCTTTGACCAACTTCTTAATGAGGTTAAACCATCATCATATTCGTCTTTGGAAGAATGTATAGAAGATATTAATAACAAGTACTTCTGTGTGCTAGATGAGACTACATTTATGGTGATGTACAGATTTTTACAGGCATGTGGTAAGAATCATAAGTTACCTAATTCTAGTCTTATAAAACATGAGTCTGACATTGATATTTTGAAGAAAAAGTACGATCAGACAGCAAATGCAAATGTATACGCGGATAATATATCTGCTAGTGAAAGTGCTAGTAGTGACTTGATGCGTATGAGAAGAATGAGCTAGTGCAGACAATCAGGGTGTGGTAACGGATTTAAAATGATATTAGAATGATTATATAAGTATATATATCATTATATAATGTAAAAAGAATGGATTTTGTTTAACTTAACAAAATCCATTCTTTTTTTGTCATATGTGTAGCCAGTCATAATGTTATGCTAAGCTACAGTTATTTATTGTATAGGAACTATGTTAGAACTATGTCTATTGCCCTGAGTGTCCTCGAAGATGAACATTCCATAGTACTGGATGCCGCTTTGCATTCCACCCATAACAGTTGAAAATCCGTCACTAACAGGCATATAGTTATACATAAGAGTCAAATCTGCCCAGTCGGCTTCGTTGAAATTTGTAAGATCTTCTGATGATGTAAATTCATGTGTAAAATATCCGAATGCAACGTTTGAATAGTCATCAACATTAATCTCATATCTGTCTGGGAAGATTTCGTTAGCATCACCTGTTACAAGGTTTGCTATAGGATAAGCTCCTAAAATATCACCCTGTGGGTTAGAAGGAGTTGTTTCTAGTACAAAGTAGGTGTACATAGCTTCTTCTTCATCTATGCTGTCCTCAAAGAGGATGCTTGATATGAGGTATCTGGTGTAGTCGTCAGTTGCTTCCTGTTCGGTGTACATTATCTCTGACATTTCACCAGTAGTATCATTTTGAACATATATAATATTTCCATCAAATGGTGCGGTAACCTTTGTAGTATCATCAAAACTAACCTGATTGCTCATTGATACAAATACATAGTTTCCCGGATTATTAGTATCTTCTCTAGATATTACATAATATGCATTTTGTACTTCGGCAGCCTGCTCAGGAGTAAGTTCTAAGCTAAATGTAAGGTCTCCATTGCTGGTAGGAACCATAGATTCAGGATCCCACTGGGCAGTTGATATTTGAGTGTTTGTTAGATAACTTCTAAAACTTTCTATGTAGCTTGTGTAGTTAGGTGCAAAGTCAAAAGTTTTGAACATTGGTACGTAGTACTGAGAATAATCCTTTGCGTTATAAGGATAGTAAATTGATACTCCATATTCTTTCTTAACATTTGCGTCTTGGTAAACTATCATATTAGAAATGGCGGATTTTAGAGTGTTAGCCTCGCTTGGATACATGGCACTCATTTTGTCTGTCATATCTATCATGTCAACAAAATCATATGAGTATTCTCCAGAGTACATAGGGGCAATTTCCTTGGTGCCGGCACGCATCTTAGAGAATTGATTGTAGGTTTCAGGAGTTAAGTCGTCTTTTGCAATGGCATACATATCATCAAGGGCAGTTTCAACTTCGTCTACCTGATTTAAGTCCAATATAGAAAGAGTAACATCTGAATATGAGAAAGGTGACATAGCAAATACTTCTTCCGCAGTGGCAATGTAGTTGTCAACTATAAGAGTACCAATGTCGACAGCTGAATCACCTTTTTCGATTTCTGAAAGAAAACTATAATCCCAACCAAATCCAGGTTCAGGTTCCTGTGATGCTACCAAGTAGTTTGCGTAAGGTGAAAGAGCGTCTGCTACCTCTATGGTCGCCATAAGGCATGCATCAAAGCCGATGAATTCTAATTTGTTATCTCCTTCAAATGGAGTGGCAGCCAATGCGTTGTCAAGCTCCATAAGAGATAAGCAGTCATTAGTAAGTTCGTCGAAGCCATATCCGTTAAATGAGCCACCACCGTGGTTCCAAAGAATAAGGTAATACTGGTCTGCAGGATATCCTTCGTAGCAGTAATTGATAAAGTCGCTTAATGTATCTGAGTCACCCATATTTTTTTGCTCTTCTTCTTCAAGAAGAGTTAGGTCACCATTATCTACCTTGAGAATACAGTTTTTGTCATCCGTAATATTGGGATTATCCCAATCCTTACTTCCGCCAGTGTAGATGAGATAATTAATGTTTTCTTCATCGAATCCAGAAGATGTTATTTCGGAAATGTCTATAGTTGCACAGTCGTGCTCGCTTTCTAAGTCTGAACCAACTACATACATCATGATGGTTTTTGTGCCACCACCAGTAGCAACAGTGGGAGTGCTTTCTGTAGTTGTTACAATGTCTTCGGTAGTAGGCTCTGTGGAATCTACGATGTTTTCTGTGGTTTCAGGATCTGTATAATCTCTAACATCGTCTGGCCAAAGAACAATCGCTAGGACTACACCTAGTACAACTACCACAGAAGTGATGGCAACGATAATAGGCCATTTCTTTTTTTGTTTTGTAGAGGAACCTGGCGATACATATGGTTTTCCGTATACATCAAGACCTTGGTTGTATCCAGGTTGGTTAAATCCGGCTTGACTGTAACTGCTTTGGTTATATCCGTTTTGGCTATATCCATTTTGGTTGTACCCGTTTTGGCTATATCCAGATTGGTTATACCCGCTTTGGCTATATCCGTTTTGGCTATATCCGTTTTGGCTATATCCGTTTTGGCTATATCCACTTTGGTTATAATTTGATTGGTTATACGCCCCTTGATTTTGGTTATAAGGTGACAGTTGATTAGTACCCTGCCCATATGTTTGTTGACTATAATATTGATTATTATAGCCTTGTTGGTTATGAGTATTATAATTTATGGGTTGGGAATTGTACTGGTTATTTGTGTTTGAGCTATTGTAGCTTTGGCTAGAACCATCTTGTAGCTTATACCATCCACATACGGGACATACTTCGAAGTTTCCCATATAGCTGTTGCATTGCTTACAATACATACTAATTCCTCCTTTATATACATATATTATGCATTGTAACATATATCGTCACAATATGACATAGTAAAAACACAAATATTCTTATTAAAAAATATATCTAGTTGTGATATATTTTAGAGATAGAGAAATTATATAAAATAAATGGCTGGCAGATACATTTTAGATACAATTCGTTGTTATGATATAGGCTATAGAGGTATGCGCTGGCTAATAATATCAAGGAGAGAAATATGAAGATAGTTATACAGAGAGTAAAGGAAGCTAGTGTTGTGGTGGAAGGTAATACCACAGGAAGTATTAATCAAGGACTTCTAGTCCTGCTTGGTGTAGGGCAAGATGACACTAAGGAAATGGTTGACAAATACGTAGACAAGTTAGTAAAACTTAGAATATTTGCCGATTCCGAAGGCAAGACAAATCTAAGTGTACAGGATGTGAATGGTGAGATACTTGTGGTGTCTCAGTTCACATTGTATGCGGATTGTAAAAAGGGTAATAGACCAAGCTTTGTAAATGCGGGCTCGCCTCAGCTTGGCAATGAGTTGTATGAGTACTTTTGCCAGAAAGTTCAGGAAAAAATGGGATCAGTGCAGGTGGGAGAGTTTGGAGCAGATATGAAGGTAAGTCTTATTAATGATGGACCGTTTACCATAGTGTGGGATAGTAGAGACTGGTAAGAAATATTGGTATTATGTAAACCAGTCCCGTATTGTATTCATACACAATTTCGGTATAGAAGTTATAGGAGGAAATTATGGAGATTAAGAATATTAAGGATGTAGCTGATAAAATAAGAGAAAATGTATCTCGTGTCATAGTGGGAAGGGAAGAAATTATCAATCTTATGTTAACCTCTATATTGGCAAGAGGTCATATTCTTCTAGAGGATAATCCTGGAACGGGTAAGACAATGCTGGCTAAATCTATAGCAAAGAGTATTGAGGGAGATTTTAAGAGAGTACAGTTTACACCGGATCTTATGCCATCAGATGTTACAGGCCTTAATGTTTACAGTCAGAAGTCGGGAGAGTTTTCTCTAGTAAAGGGACCTGTGTTTACAAATATTCTTCTTGCAGATGAGATTAACAGAGGTACACCTAGAACTCAGAGTAGCTTGCTTGAGGCTATGGAGGAAAGACAGGTAACTATTGATGGTGAGACTTATGTGCTTGAGAAGCCATTTATGGTTATAGCTACTCAAAATCCTATAGAGACTACAGGTACATATCCGCTACCTGAAGCTCAGTTAGACAGATTTGCCATGAAGCTTTCTATGGGACAGTCTAAAAAGGAACAAGAACTTGATATTATAGGTAGGTTTATAGACGCAAATCCGCTGGAAGATATAGGTGCTGTGTGTACTACAGAGGATATAATTGCCGCTAGTCAGGCGGTAAAAAATGTATTTGTACACGAGTGCGTTAGAGAGTACATAGTTAACATAATATTGGAAACAAGGCAGGTAGGCAAAACTCCAAATGGTTATGGCGCCGGAGTTAGTACCAGAGGAACCTTGAGTTTAGTTAGGTGTGCGCAAGCTTATGCTGCTATAAATGGTTCCGAATTTGTGGAGCCGGATCATGTAAAGGCGGTTGCTCCTTGGGTGTTAGGACATAGAATTCCTAGCTTTGGAGGAAAGCATCTTAAAAAGGGAAAAGAATTAATTCACGAAGTTTTAAATAGAATTGATGTACCAGTGGAGAATTGGGAGAAATAAATGCAGCTAATAATTGCAATTACTGTTGCCATTTTTATATTTATCTGGCAAAAAAACTTATACAATAGAATGTGGGATGAAGGGTTAAGAGTAGATATACGTTTTAAGGATTCCTATATTAATGCAGGTGAAGGTTCGTCTTTGGTCGAAGTTATCAATAACAACAAGCTTCTTCCCCTGCCGGTTTTGCATGTAAAGTTTTCCGTAGATAAAAGCTTTGTATTTGATAATCAAGATAATGTTTCGGTTACGGATTGTTACCATAGAAATGATGCATTTTCTATTATGGGCAATCAAAAGATTACAAGAAAGCTGGATTTTGTATCAACAAAAAGAGGGGTGTTTGCAGTAAGTGGTGTTACCATAACCGCTAAGGATTTTTTTATGACAAAAACTTTTGCAAAGGTAATGGAAAGTGATAGCAGACTTTATGTTTTCCCAAGAAAGATGGATACTCCTGATTTTGAAACCTATTTTAATACTGTTATGGGAGAGATAGAGGCTAGGAGAGGCTTGCTTGAAGACCCATATACATTTAGGGGTATTAGAGATTATGACATAAGTGATAATATGAGCAAAATAAACTGGAAAGCCACTGCGAAAAGTGGTCAGCTTATGGTGAATCAATATGGTTATTCTTGGGAACCTAGAATCAAGATACTTTTGAACTTGGACACCAATCAGATGATAAGGTCAGATTATATTACAGAGCTATCCATTGAATTGGCTAGCTCTATTGCTATGGAATTCCTTAATAATCGAATATCGGTTGCTATTGATTCAAATGCATTGGATAGTAAGAATCAGCCACTTGGAGAGGTAAATAGTGGAACTACTGTAGAGCATATGATAACTATAGATAGGTATTTGGCGTCTATAGTTGGAAACAGTGAGATTAATGGTTTCTTAGATATTGTAGACGGACTAATTGATTCCTACGATAGGGAAAGTACATACATAATTATATCACCATATCACAGAGAAGATCTTTTGATTAAGCTAGATTATCTTAATGAAATGGGCATGGATTTTCATATGGTAGTTCCTTACTTTGATATGCAGGGTCTTATGGACCAGAGAGAATACATATATGGTTGGGAGGTGGAGCTGGATGAAATCTAGAATAGAATTATTCGGAAAGCTGAGTAGAATAATATTTGAGATGCTTTTCGTTATGCTACTGACCATCTTCTTTGAAAATGTTTTATTAAAGCATGAGCCTGGTATAGTTAATAGAATTATTTTGGTTTTGGTATATATACTATCTTTTGTTGTGAGAAATTTGGCTAGGATGAGAATAATTGCATTGGTAGCTCACGTAGCACTTGGTGGTGCAATGTTTGTCCTTCCTATAAGCAATGTTAGTAGGTGGATGTTTGTAGTAATTATTTTCTACTTGATGTGTTCATCTATGGAGTATATAGGACTTAGAAATAAGTTAAAACCATTGGAGGACCCTCCTTGGCCATCTTTTTTTATCATTGTGATTATGTATTTGTTTGGAATTTATACCAAGAGTTATACATTTGTCAATTCAACCTATATTTTTGCTTTGCTTATGATGGTTACATACTATCTTATGACATATTTGGACGGACTTAAAAAATATATAAACTCTACCAAGGAGGTAGAGGAAACACATCTTAAGAAGGTAATATCTAGGAACAATGTAATAGTGTTTTGGATTACAGTATTGCTTATAGCTGGTATGGTGGTGGGCTGCCTTTTAGACTATAGTGCTATAGAAAATGTGCTTAAAATGATAGGCACAAAAGTTCTAAAGTTGCTTGCGTCAGTGTTTATGATTTTTGCCCTACTGTTTGATAATGTTATCAAGGAGAGCTCTAACGGGGCTAATGCATTTGATATTGAAGCTGTAAATAGTCTGAAGGGACATGCAAAAACCGCCCTTGATTCCTCTGTAATATTCTTGTATATAGCTTGTGCCTTGATTGCAATTATTGTGTTGAAAAAACTTTTAAAATATGCTATAAAGCTTCTGTTTGCAAGGAATAAATCGGTGGGGGATATAGTGGAGATAGCTGACGATATTAGCTATACTGTGGAGGAAGTTCCTAAAAAGAAAATATTCAAAAGACTTACAGATGAGGAAAAATTCAGGAAAAATTACAAGACATATATAGAAGGCTATAAGTATGATATTAGATTGTCAAATTCTAGAACCTGTAGAGATATAGCAGAGGAGATAAAAAATAGTGGTCTCGGTGAGCCAGAGGAGATAACTCAGTTGTACGCCTATGCTAGATACGGAAATACTACTGTTGATAAAGCTATGATGAGAAGAATGAAGGCTTTATCAAGAAAGTAAATCCCGTTGAATATTAAAAGACTTTGTGGTAAAATATATGTAATTATCTGGTCAGGAGGACAAAATCATGAAGAAGGTCGCATATATTGCATCAGAGTGTGTTCCATTTATTAAGACAGGCGGATTGGCAGACGTTGTAGGAACATTGCCAAGAATATTTGATAAGAAGGAGTATGACGTAAGAGTCATAATCCCTAATTATATGTGTTTACCAGCTAAGTTTAAGGAAAAGATGAGATATATTACTCATTTTCATATGGATATAGGCTGGAAGCAGCAGTACGTAGGCGTTATGTACCTTGAGTATGAAGGAGTACCTGTGTACTTCATTGATAACGAGTATTATTTTAATGGCTTTAATATATATGGTGATGTGAAGTGGGATATAGAGAAGTTCTGTTACTTTAGTAAGGCAGCACTTGCAATTCTTCCAAGCATTGGATTTCAGCCAGATATAGTTCATTGCCATGACTGGCAGGCAGGACTTGTACCTGTATATCTTAAGACTTTATTTGCAGGTAATCCATTCTATAGTGGTATGAAGTCTATTATGACTATTCATAATCTTCAGTTCCAGGGGAGATGGGATATTAAGACTATTCAGGAATATTCAGGACTTCCTGATTACCTCTTCACTCCAGATAAGCTAGAGATGCACAAGGATGCGGCTATGCTTAAGGGTGGACTTGTATATGCGGATAAGATTACTACAGTATCTAATACTTACGCATGGGAGATTCAGACACCACAGTACGGTGAGGGACTAGATGGTCTCTTAAGTGCTAGAAACCAGAGTTTGTGGGGTATTGTAAATGGTATAGATTACAATGATTACAATGCTGCCACTGATAAGAAGATATACAAGAATTACACTATTAAGAACTTCCGTAAGAACAAGGTTATGAATAAGACTGCTCTTCAGAGACAGCTTGGACTTCCTGAAGATCCTAATGCATACATGATCGGTATTATTTCAAGACTTACTGACCAGAAGGGTCTTGATTTAGTAGATAGAATTATGAACAATATCTGTACTGATGGTACACAGTTTGTAGTGCTTGGTACAGGCGATAGAAGATACGAGGATATGTTTAAGTATTATCAGGGAATACATCCAGCCAAGGTATCTGCTAATATTTACTATTCAGATGACTTATCACACAAGATGTATGCGGCCTGTGATGCTATGCTTGTTCCATCTCGTTTTGAGCCATGTGGACTTACACAGCTTATGGCACTTCGTTACGGAACACTTCCTATTGTTAGAGAGACAGGTGGACTTAAGGATACTGTTCAGCCTTACAATGAATTTGAGGGTACAGGAACAGGCTTCTCATTCGCAAACTATAGCGCACAGGAGCTCCTTAATACAATTAACTATTCCAAGAAGATATTCTTTGATTATAAGGAAAACTGGGAAGCTATGCAGGAGAGAGCAATGCAGCAGAATTATAGCTGGGCAGCTTCAGCAGAGATTTACCAGAGATTGTATGAGCAGGTATAAGGCTAGTGGTGCCTAGTGGGTTACCATAGCTGTTATTTATAGCATATCCCGAAGGGGTTATGAGGAAAACTATGGAGAAAGTGGTATATCTAATTTTGAGGTATACCACTTTTCTTTTGCTTGTTAGTTGGATAAATTTAGTGTATATTATACGTATTCTTTTGGTTTGCGATTTCTATAGCTGGTATGGGTCTGTGGGAGAAAAACGTGATTGTCAGACCCGTAGAAGATAATAAAGCAAGTATAGTTGGGACAGAGGGTGATGATACACTCACTAGCCTATGGCATAAGGGAGAAAGAAAATGGCATTTGATGGAATATTTGTCTCTGCACTGGTTGCAGAGCTTTCAGATAAGTTAATTGGTGGAAGGATATATAAGATATATCAGCCAGAGGTGGATGAAATTTGTCTGGTGGTTAAGAATAGAAGTGAAGAGGGGAATACTACCCATCGCTTGGTTATATCTGCAGATGCAGGAATACCACTTATATATCTTACAGAGAAGGTTAAGGAGAATCCTATGGTAGCTCCTAATTTTTGTATGCTGTTAAGAAAGCATATCGGCAATGGAAGAATCACGGATATAAGACAACATGGCTTTGATCGTATAGTGGAGATAAGCTTAGAGCATTTGGATGATATGGGAGACTTGTGTACCAAGAAAATTATAGTAGAGATAATGGGTAAACACAGTAATATAATCTTCGTAGATTCGGATGGTGTGATTATAGATAGTATAAAGCACATATCACATATGGTAAGCTCCGTTAGAGAGGTGCTACCGGGAAGGGATTATGTGTATCCAGTGTCAGGAGATAAGGTAAATCCCTTAGATGTAGATGTGAATTATTTTATGAATCATATTATGACTAAGCCGGAATCTGTGGCAAAAGCAATATATACATCCATGGTGGGAATATCTCCTGTTGCTGCAAATGAAATCTGCCATAGAGCAGGTATTGATGGTGGTATGAGCACTGCTGGAATAGGTAATGTCAGCATGAGTACTGGAATTGACCATAATCCCAACACTATAGCTATTTCTATGTCCCAGAAGGAGGATTTATTTAGAGAATTTGATAGAATAAGACTGGATATAGAAGATAAGGTTTATGTCAGTTGTATAGCCTATAATAGCTATGAGCCTAAAGAATTCGGTGCCATAGCACTTACATCATATGGTAACGCCGTAGATGGTGATATGCCACAGCCAGGTGTGAATGGATTAAAAATCTTTGATAGTCCGTCGGCTGTTATAGAGGAGTACTATAGCAAGAAAACTGTGGTAAATAGAATCAAGCAGCGCTCCATAGACTTAAGAAAGATTGTGGCAAATGCTATAGATAGAACTGCAAAGAAGTACGACCTTCAGTTACGACAGCTTAAGGACACTGAAAAACGTGACAAATACAAGATTTATGGTGAGCTGATAACTGCCTATGGTTATGGTGTAAAGCAAGGAGACAAGGAACTTGTCTGTGAGAATTATTACACAAATCAAGAGATTACAATTCCGTTAGATCCAGATATTTCTCCTATGGATAATAGCAAAAAGTATTTTGCGAAATATAATAAATTAAAGAGAACCTATGAAGCCCTTACAGAGCTTACGGTGGAATCAAAATCAGAGCTTGATTATCTAATGAGCGTGCAGAACTCTTTAGAGATAGCAGATTCTTTAGATGACCTAGCACAGATAAAAACAGAGCTTATAGAAAGTGGATATGTTCGTGGAAAGAAAGATAAAGGAAAGGGTAAGAAACAGGAGAAATCCAAGCCACTTCACTACATATCTTCTGATGGATACCATATATTTGTTGGGAAGAATAATTATCAGAATGAGGAACTTACATTTAAGGTGGCAGCAGGAGACGATATGTGGTTTCATGCCAAAAACATGCCTGGCTCTCATGTTATAGTTAAAACAGAAGGTGAAATAGAACTTCCTGATAAAACATATGAGGAGGCTGCAAGATTAGCCGCATATTACTCTGCCGGTAAAGGAAGCCCAAAGGTTGAGATAGACTATACCCTTAGGAGAAATCTAAAGAAGCCACCTAAGGCAAAGCCAGGATTTGTAATATACCACACTAATTATTCTATGAATATAGATCCGGATATTTATGGTATTAGAGAATACGAATAATATTGTCAAAAAGAATGTTACAAAAGATATTATAGAACTAATTTAGAATATGAATAAATATAGCAATTCTGTTTGCATTTTCCAAGTTAATATACTATAATGTATTAGTTAAAGATTATATTTTAACAATATATATTTCAAGGTGATTAAATTGATAAAGAGTATGACAGGCTTCGGAAGAAGCGAGAGTGTAACTGAAGAACGCAAGATAGTAGTAGAGATTAAGGCGGTTAATCACAGATACTGTGATATGAATGTTAAGCTTCCTAAGAAGTTTAATTATTTTGAGACCAGCATTAGAACCTTTCTTAAGGACTACATTCAAAGAGGTAAGGTAGATGTATTTATAACCTACGAGGATTATGCAGAGGGAAGAGTTTCTCTTAAGTATAACAGAGAACTTGCGGCGGAATATATTAAGAATTTAAACAATATGGCAGAGGAGTTTTCTCTTCCTACAACTGATATAACACCAACTATAGTGGGAAGATTTCCAGATGTTTTTTCATTAGAGGAGCAAAGTGTTGACCAAGATGAAATCTGGGAGCATTTAAAGGGTGTAATTGCAGATGCGGCAACTAAGTTTGTGGAATCTAGAATTTCTGAAGGAGAGAATCTTAAGACTGACCTTATAGCCAAGCTTGATGAGATGCTTAAGATCGTTGCTTTTATCGAGGAGAAGTCTCCAGAGATTATTGTTGATTACAAGGCAAGACTTATCGAAAGAGTTAACGAGCTTGCTGCAAATGCACAGATTGATGAACAAAGAATTGCTACTGAGGTGACTTTATTTGCAGATAAGGTATGTGTCGATGAGGAGATAGTTAGACTTAAGAGTCACATAGAGAGTACAAAAACTATTCTTATTGAGGGTGGTTCAGTTGGACGTAAGCTAGACTTTATTGCCCAGGAGATGAACAGAGAAGCTAATACTATACTTAGCAAGGCTAATTCTCTTATTATCTCAGATATGGGTATTAATCTTAAAACCGAGATAGAGAAGGTAAGAGAGCAGATACAGAATATCGAATAGTATTGAATTGACAAAATATATTTAAAGAAGGTGACTATATGGAGAAGAAAGGTAATTTGATAGTAATTTCAGGCTTTTCCGGAGCAGGAAAAGGTACTGTTGTTAAGAAGTTAGTTGAAAAGTATGGTTACAGCTTATCTGTATCAGCTACTACTAGAGAGCCTAGAGAAGGTGAGGTAGATGGTAAAGATTACTATTTTAAGTCTGTAGCAGATTTTCAGAATTTAATAGATTATAATGGATTTATAGAGTGGGCTATGTATGTTGAAAATTATTATGGAACACCTAGAAAATTCGTGGAAGATGAGATGGCAAAGGGTAATGATGTGATTCTTGAGATAGAGGTTCAGGGAGCTATGAATATAAAGAACCAGTATCCAGATGCTATTCTTATATTTATAACTGCTCCAAATATAGCTACTTTGAGGGAGAGACTTACAGGAAGAGGTACAGAAAGTGATGAAGTAATCCTTAAGAGATTGAAGCGTGCAAAGGAAGAGTCACAGGATATCAATGAGTATGAGTATGTAGTAGTTAATGATGATCTTGATACCTGTGTGGACAGTGTGAATTCTATTATCGTTCGCAAAAAGTGCTTACGAGAGAATAATATAGAGCTTATTGAAGAGCTTCAGAAAGAATTAAGTGTGTATTAAAGAAGGGAGATAAATACATGTTACATCCATCATATTCAGATTTAATGGCAGTTGTTAATAGTGAGGTAGAGCCAGGTGAGCAGCCAGTAGTTCAGAGTAGATACTCTATTGTTATGGCTACATCTAAGAGAGCTAGACAGATTATCTCAACTATGTCAGTTATTAACTCAAAGAACAAGAAGGAGCCTAAGAAGCCTTTGACTGATAAGGAAGAGCAGTTCGCAAAGTATTGTGATAAGAGAAAGCCACTTTCAATAGCAGTAACAGAGCTTCACGAGGGTAAGGTTAAAATCGTAGGTGATGACGAATAATACATAAGGGACTGTGTAACAGTCCCTTTGTTGGTATTTACATCAAAAAATAATGCAACTTTGGAGGTGTGTTATGAAATTATTACAGTTGATTGAAGGTCTTACGTATGAGGTACTTCAAGGAAATCTAGATATAGAAATTAATAACATTCACAACGACTCTAGAAATGTTGGTACGGGAGATTTGTTTTTCTGTATAACAGGTGCGGTGTCGGATGGTCACAGCTATGCCATAGATGTTGCTAACAAGGGAGCAAAGGTTCTTGTTGTAGAAAAGGAAGTAATTGTTGATGAAAAAGTAACAGTTATTAAGGTGCCAAGCACAAGATATGCTATGGGAATTATCAGTTCAAGATTTTATGGAGAACCATCAAAGAAGCTTACTGTTATTGGAATTACAGGAACTAAAGGAAAAACTACAACCACATATATGATTAAGGAGATGCTTGCGTCGGCAGGCATAGAAACTGGTCTTATAGGAACCATTGAGATAATTGATGGCAAAAATGTAATTCCAGCCAAGAATACAACTCCAGAATCCATAATTTTACACAGACATTTAAAGGATATGGTTGACAATGGAATGAAAGCTGTTGTGATGGAGGTTTCGTCTCAGGGACTAATGCTTGACAGAGTTGCAGGAGTGGATTTTGATTATGGTATATTTACCAATTTATCCAACGACCACATTGGACCTAATGAGCATTCCAGCTTCGAAGAATACATGATGTGGAAGGCAAAGCTTTTTACAATGTGCAAGGTTGGAATATTTAACATAGACGATAAACATGCTGTAGATATGCAGGAGAAATGTAACTGCAAAGTAGTTACCTACTCTTTAGATAAGGCAGCGGACTACAAAGCTTCTGGTCTTAAACTATATAGTCAGGATGGAGTACTTGGAATAGAGTATCAACTTTCAGGAAAAATTCAGGATAACATAGTGGTTGATATGCCAGGGGAGTTTACAGTTCATAATTCCCTAGCTGCCATAGCGGTGGCTGATCTTATGGGAGTTCCTGTGGATAGAATTAAGAACATATTAGAAAGCATAAAAGTTAGAGGTCGAGTTGAACTAATACCTATATCAGATAAGTTTACAATCCTTATTGATTATGCTCACAATGCTATGGCCCTAGAAAGCCTTCTAACTGCTATAAAAGCATATAAACCCAAAAGATTAGTTTCACTATTTGGTTGTGGTGGAAACAGATCTAAGGATAGACGTTATGAGATGGGAGAAGTATCTGGTAATATGGCTGATTTTACTATTATAACCAGCGATAATCCTAGATTCGAGGAACCGTTAGATATTATGGAAGATATAAAAATTGGAATTGGAAAGACTGAAGGCCAGTATATTTCCATAGTTGATAGAAAAGAAGCTATACGTTACAGTATAATGCATGCAGAGGAAGAAGATGTAATTGTATTAGCTGGAAAAGGACATGAGGATTATCAGGAAATATGTGGTGTTAAGCACCACATGGATGAAAGAGATTTGATTAGAGAGATTTTGGAGGAAGAGGATGTCACAAAAATATGCGGATATAATAATAGATATTTCGCATGAAGCTGTAGATAGAACCTTTCAGTATATTATTCCCGAAGAGCTTCAGGGTAGTATTGAGATAGGACAGCAAGTTTTGGTACCATTTGGAAATGGCAAGACAGAGCGAAAGGGATATGTGATAAATATTACAGATAAGCCTTCTTATGATGTTGATAAATTAAAATCCATAGGATGTATTCCCGATAAAAGTCTTGCTCTAGAGGGGAAAATGATTAAGCTTGCTGCTTGGATGAAGGAAAAGTATGGTTCTACTATGATTAATGCTCTTAAGACTGTTATGCCTGTCAAAGAAAAGGTCAGACAGGTGGCAATTAAAAGTCAGGAAGTGGAGTATGTTATAGAGAAGGGACCTGTGGAAGAGTTAAGCTATGAACAGAAAAGCTTGGTAGATGAATTTGTCAAGGATTATAATACTGGGATATTAAGGACCTATTTACTTAGAGGGATTACTGGAAGTGGCAAGACAGAAGTATATATAGAGTGTATAAAAAATGTTATTAGTCAGGGGAAACAGGCAATTGTTTTAGTTCCTGAGATTGCACTCACATATCAAAATGTAGCAAGGTTTAAACAACATTTTGGAGAACGGGTGGCAATTATTAATTCCAAGCAAAGTAAGGGTGAAAAATATAGAGAGTTTATGCGTGCCAATCAACAGTCAGTGGACGTTGTCATAGGACCTAGATCTGCACTATTTGCACCTTGTAAGAACCTAGGATTGATAGTTATAGATGAAGAGCATGATAATGCGTATAAAAGTGAGCAAACTCCGTGTTATCATGCCAGAGAGACTGCTATAGAAAGAGGAAGGCTAGAGGGAGCTAGTGTTATACTTGGTTCGGCTACACCAACCATAGAAAGCTACTGTATGGCAAAGCTTGGAACGTACCGATTGTGGGAACTTAAAGAAAGACCTAAGGGTGCAGAACTATCGAAAGTTTCTGTGGTGGATATGCGTCAGGAACTAAGATTAGGGAATCGTAGTATAATCAGTAAAGAGCTTCATGATTTAATTGAGGATAGATTAAGTAAGAAAGAACAGATAATGCTGTTTTTGAATAGACGAGGATATAACACTTTTGTTTCTTGTCGAGAGTGTGGAGAAGTAATTAAGTGCCCCAAATGTGATGTATCATTATCACTTCACAATAATGGATTTATGATGTGCCACTATTGTGGATATATAGAAAGACATCCCAAGGAGTGTCCTAAATGCAAGTCTAAGCTTATTGGAGGATTTGGAACAGGAACTGAAAAGGTGGAGGAAGAAATTAACAAATTATTTCCTGCGGCAAAAACCCTTAGGATGGATAAAGATACAACTACAAAGAAGGGGGCTTATAGCAAGATTTTGACTGATTTCTTGAATCATAAGGCAGATATTCTTGTAGGTACCCAGATGATAGTCAAAGGTCACGACTTTTCTAATGTGACCTTGGTTGGTGTTATTCTTGCAGATATGTCCTTGTTTGCAAATGATTATCGCTCAGGTGAGATAACATTTGATCTTCTTACCCAGGCTGCCGGAAGAGCAGGTAGAAGCGAAAAATCAGGTCAAGTGCTTATCCAGACCTACCAGCCGGAGCATTATGCTATAATGTCTGCGGCCAAGCAGGATTATGAGGGATTTTATGATATGGAGATGTCATATAGACGATTACTTAGATATCCACCAGTGTATAACATGATGGTAATTCTGATGGAATCAGAAAATGAAAACAAGCTAATTGCAGCATCAAAGGGGATATTTAAAGAACTATCTGAACTGGCTAAAGGCATGGATAATACTAGAGCCATAGGACCAAGCGATGCTACCATCTCTAAGATTAATAATGTATATAGAAAACTTATATATATTAAATCATCTGATGAATATGAGCTAAAAAAAATGATGGATAAAATAGAAGAATACAATATAGAGAATATAAATATAACATTGGATGTTAATCCAGTTAAGATGTATTAAGAGAAAGGCGGTAACAATTATGGCAATTAGAAATATTAGAGTTGATGGAGATGATATATTAAGAAAAACCTGTAAGCCTGTTACAGAGATGACTCCAAGAATCCAAACACTAATAGAAGATATGTATGACACTATGTATGAGGCAAATGGTGTAGGACTTGCAGCACCACAGGTTGGAATTCTTAAAAGAATCGTAGTAATAGATGTATGTGATGGAGATAGCTACACTCTAATCAATCCTGAAATTATAGAAGAAAGTGGAGTTCAGGAAGGGGATGAAGGATGCCTTAGTCTTCCTGGCTTAGTAGGAACAGTTGTAAGACCTGATAGAGTTGTATGTAAGGCCCTTGATGAGAATATGAATGAAATTACAGTTGTTGGAGAAGGATTACTTGCAAGAGCTATCTGTCATGAGTTGGATCATCTAGATGGTGTTTTGTATAAGGATAGAGTAGTAGATGGTCTTTATGCAGTAGATGCGCCTAAGGAAGACTAAAGAGGTGATTAAATGAAGGTAGTATATATGGGAACACCGGATTTTGCGGTGTATGCTTTAGAATCAATAATAAAAGCAGGACATGACGTGCAGGCAGTAATTACTCAGCCTGATAAGGCAAAAGGGAGAAGTAAGGCTTTGATACCTACGCCAGTTAAAGCTAAAGCTATGGAATATGATATTCCGGTGTATCAGCCAGAGAAGCTTAGAGAGGAAGAAAATGTAAAGCTTCTCACAGACATTAATCCAGATATAATTGTGGTTGCAGCCTATGGTCAAATTCTGCCAGAAAGTATTCTTAATATACCTAAGTACGGATGTATTAATATTCACGCATCACTACTTCCAAAGTACAGAGGGGCTGCTCCAATAGAGTGGTCTATTATAGATGGGGAAGAGGTAACTGGAGTAACTACTATGTACATGGAAAAAGGACTTGATACAGGTGATATGATAGAAAAGGTTCAAGTTGCTATAGAGTCAGATGATACAGGAATAACATTACATGATAAGTTAGCGGAGGCCGGAGCTAAGCTGATACTATCAACATTAGATAAACTTGAAGCAGGTACAGCAGTGAGAACTAAGCAAAATAATGATGAAAGCTGTTATGCTTCTATGCTTAGCAAAGAGATGGGCAATATCGATTTTACAAAGTCGGCTGATGAGATTGAGAGATTGATCCGTGGACTTAATCCGTGGCCATGCGCTTACACAAGAATTGATGGCAAAGGAGTTAAAATATTCAAGGCTCAGGTGTGTCAAGTGGCGGATGGTGCTACTCCGGGAGAGATAGTTGAAGTTACTAAGAAAACATTTACTATAGCTTGTGGCAAGGATGGACTTATTATAAAGAATCTTCAGCCAGAAGGAAAAAAGCCTATGGATACAGTATCCTACCTTAATGGAAATAAACTTAATGTGGGAATGATTGCAGGAGAATAAAATGATTAATACCAGAGACATAGTACTTAATATATTGATGGATATAGAGACTAATAAGACCTTTTCTAATCAGGCCATATCCAAAGCTTTATCTAAGAACCAGTTTGAAGATAAGCGCGATAGAGCATTTATAACAAGGTTGGCAGAAGGTGTTATGGAGCAGCTTATTTCCTTGGATTTTATTATCAATCAGTTTTCTAAGACGAAAGTAAAAAAATGCAAGCCTTTGATTAGATGTGTTCTTAGAATGGGAGCGTATCAGATTCTTTACATGGAATCAGTACCAGACAGTGCGGCATGTAATGAATCTGTAAAACTTGTTAAAAATCATGGATTTGGAAGCCTATCAGGCTTTGTTAATGGAGTGCTTAGAAATATTGCTAGGAATAAGGATAATATAGCAGAACCATCAGGAGATAAGAATTCTCCAGAGTATTTGTCGGTAAAGTATTCTATGCCACAATGGCTTGTGGAGAAGTTAAGAACAGATTACCCCAAACAGTATATTAAAATAATTGAAGGATGTTTCTGGGATAGAGATACTTCTATAAGAGTAAATACTACAAAGATATCTAGAGAACAACTTAAGGATATGCTTCTTGAGTGTGGTATAACAGTAGAGTATGGTAATTATGATGATAAGGCACTTTTGATTAGTGACTATGATTTTATCAAGAAAGTACCTGGATACAAGAAAGGGTATTTTACAGTTCAGGATGAAAGCTCAATGTGTGCAATAAGAGCTGCAGGTATAAAACCTGGAGATTATGTTGTGGATTTGTGTGCGGCTCCTGGCGGGAAAACTACCTGTGCAGCTGAGTATTTAGAGGGACAAGGCCATATTAGTTCTATGGATATATCAGAAGATAAGTTAGAGCTTATTGAAGAAAATGTGTCAAGGCTGGGTTTTGATAATGTTTCCATAAGTTGCCATGATGCAACACAGACTATAGCGAATTTGAAAGCAGATGTGGTGATTGCTGACTTGCCATGTTCAGGTCTTGGTATAATTGGTAGAAAAAATGATATAAAATATAGATTAGAACAAAATCAACTAAATGACTTGGTGGTGTTACAGCGGCAGATATTAGATAATGCAAAGAATTATGTTAAAGCTGGAGGAACATTACTATATAGTACATGTACAATTAATCCAGATGAGAATCAAGACAATGTAAAATGGTTCTTGGAAAAATATGGAGAATTCGAACTGATGGAAGAAAAGCTTTTTTTGCAAGGTGTAGATTTGTGTGATGGCTTCTACTACGCGGTTCTTAAGAAGAGGTAAGATGAATATTATGGATATTAAGTCAATGTATTTAACTGAATTAGAGGCTTTTTTGAAGGAAAAGGGGTACCCTGCCTTTAGAGCGAAACAACTGTATCAGTGGCTACACGAAAAGCACGTGGCATCTCTTGATGATATGACTAATATCCCTAAGAATCTTAAAGAAGACATCAAAGAGGCAGGATTTGTTACTATTGAGGAAGAGACCAGACAGGAATCTGCAAAGGATGGAACTATCAAATTCTTATATAGAATGCAAGATGGACAGATGATAGAAACTGTATTTATGAAGTATAGCTATGGTAACTCTATTTGTATCTCATCTCAGGCTGGATGTAGAATGGGGTGCAAGTTCTGTGCATCAACTATAGGCGGTTTAATTAGAAATCTTACTGTGTCTGAGATGTTAGAACAAATTTATATGACTATGCGTCTTACGGGAGAAAGGATTTCTAATATTGTTGTTATGGGAACTGGAGAACCGCTAGATAACTATGACAACCTAATTAGATTTATAAGAATAATATCTGATGAGAAGGGCTACAACATAAGTCAGAGAAATATTACAGTGTCTAGTTGCGGAATAGTACCAAACATTAAGAAGCTTGCAGATGAGGATTTGACCATAACATTTGCACTGTCGTTACATGGAACAACAGATGATGAGAGAAAAGAACTTATGCCTATAGCCCATCAATATTCCCTTAAGGAAACTATAGATTGTTGTAAGGAGTATTTTCATAAGACTGGTAGAAGACTTACTTTCGAATATAGCTTGGTTAAAGGTAAGAATGATACACCGGAACATGCTCTAAGACTAGCAAAACTTTTGAAAGGTATTAATTGCCATGTCAATTTAATACCCGTAAACCCTATAAGTGAACGTGATTTTAGGCCAGGAGACAAGGCTTCTATTGAAAAATTCAAATTAATACTTGAAAAAAATTCAATTAATGGTACTATTAGAAGGAGTGTGGGTAGCGATATAGACGCAGCCTGCGGACAGTTAAGAAGGAAACATAGGATTAACAGTCAGGAGGAAACTGATGCAGTCGAGTGGAATAACTGATACTGGTTCTAAACGTAAGAATAACCAGGATAGTATATTTTTCAGTGATGAGCCAGTGGGAAGTCTTCCTAATTTGTACATTGTTGCAGATGGTATGGGAGGGCATAGAGCAGGAGATAAGGCATCGAGAATGGCCATTGATATAACTGTGGAATTTATTAAGAAGTCAACTTTGGAGAATCCCATAGCTATACTGAAACGTGCTATGATATATGCGAACAATGAAATATATAAGTCTGCTAATAAGGATCCAGACCTAAGTGGAATGGGAACTACTATGGTGGCAGCAGTTGCTCTTGAAGATAAGTTATACGTTGCTAATGTTGGCGACAGTAGACTTTACGTAGTTAATAATGACATCAGACAGATTACTATGGATCATTCCCTTGTGGAGGAGATGATTCGTAGTGGTGAGCTAGAGCGAAAGAAAGGAAGGAACCATCCCGAGAAGAATATCATAACTAAGGCTATGGGTTCAAAGGATGAGGTTGTGCCAGACTTTTTTGAGATAGATATGGATCCGGATGACAAGTACATACTATGTTCAGATGGATTATCCAACATGGTGGAAGACGATGAGATAAGAGATATAGTAGTGGATTACAAAGATATAAAAGATGCTACTAGAGCATTGGTGGATAGAGCCAATTATTATGGTGGTTCTGACAATATATCAGTAGTAATAGTTTCCAGATAAAATACTTTTCCGATAAGTTTTGTCGGTGTATATAACAGAAAGGGTTGAAGTTATGTTAAAACCAGGAATGATACTTTGCGATAGATATGAGATACTGGAAGTAGTTGGCGCTGGTGGTATGTCTATTGTGTATAAGGCAAGATGTCATAGACTTAATAGAAATGTTGCAATTAAGGTACTTAAGCCTGAATTCAGCAGAGACCAGAATTTTGTTACCAAGTTCAGAGTAGAAGCACAAGCTTCTGCAGGACTTGCACATCCTAATATTGTAAATGTATATGATGTATACGATGATGAGGGCGTATATTTTATTGTTATGGAGTTGGTTGAGGGTATTACCTTAAAGGATTACATTGCAGAGAATGGACGTCTTACTATGGATAGAGCCATAGATTTTGCTATCCAGATAGCATCTGGTCTTGAGGCAGCTCATGAGAGCCATGTAATTCACAGAGATATTAAACCACAGAATATTATTGTTTCGAAGAATGGTAATCTTAAGGTTACTGACTTTGGTATTGCAAAAGCAGCATCATCTAACACACTCACTTCTGGAGCCATGGGATCAGTACATTATATTTCCCCAGAACAGGCTCGTGGTGGGTATAGTGATGAGAGAAGTGATATCTATTCTCTTGGTATAACTATGTATGAAATGGTTACAGGCAGAGTGCCTTTCGAGGGTGATAATAATGTGTCTGTTGCACTTATGCATATTCAGAGTGATATGATACCACCAAGACAGTATTATCCTGATATATATTCAAGTTTTGAGAAGGTTATTCTTAAGGCAACTCAGAAGAAACCAGAGAGAAGATACCTTACTGCAAGTGCCCTTATTGCAGATTTAAAGAGAGTACAGAATAATCCGAATATAGATATAGTGGTAGCACCAACCTCTATTACAAACAGCCCTACACAAGAGTGGAGTAAAGAAGATGTTCAAGCTATAAGGGCTGGTGTTAATGGTTCGACACAGGGGGCTATGAATGGTGTAGTGAATGGTGCTATGGCAGGTGCTGCCTATGGTGCAATGAATGGTTATGCTAATCAGTATGGTAATGGTCAGTTAGACACATTCAACCAACCATTCCAAAATGAAATGGGAGAGATGCAACCAATTGGTGGGATTACTCCTATTACTGCGGATCATGGAAGAATTAATCAGATTATGAATGATAATTCTATGGAAGAGGCTTATGAGCTTACGGAGGAAGAAAAAGCTCCTATAATCCAAAATATCAAGAAAATTCAGGATTATGAGGATGAAATAGAAGATGATGATGACGATGATGATGGATTGCAGAAGGCGGTTGTAATAGGTGGTGTCCTTGCAGCTGTTGTTGTAGCTATTATTGTTATGATATTTGTTGGTAATTTCTTAGGATGGTTTAATTTTGGTGATAAGGGTAAGAAAACTACAGAAGATCCAAAAGCTTCTACTGAGGAGAAAGTAGAAGATATTGTAATGATTGATGTTACTGGTGTTACTCAGGAGGCAGCTATAAAGATGCTTAAGAATGAGGGCTTCAAGGAAGAGAATATCCTAATTGAGATGGTAACTGATGATGAGGCCCAGGAAGGATATGTAGTAGAGCAAAGCTTTAAAGAAGGAACTCCAGTACCTTCTAACGCAAAGATTACCCTTAGAGTAAGCGCAGGTGCTGAGGAAGCTATAGTTCCTGATGTAACAGGATATACAGATGCACAGGCTTGTACAGTTATTACAGAGGCAGGATTTGAGTATGCGCATGCTTATGAGTATAGTGATGAAGTAGAGAAGGATTATGTTATCTCTACAACTCCAGCTGCTAATTCAACTGCTCCTAAGGGATCAAAGGTTGTTATAACAGTAAGTAATGGTTCAGAAAAGAAAGAAACAGTAGTTCCTAATATTTACGGACTTTCTAAAGAAGATGCGATGACATCTATAGAGGCAGCAAAGCTTAAAGTGGGAAATGTAACTGAGGAACATCATGAGACAATTCCTGCAGGTCAGGTAATAAGCCAAAGTCCAGCAGCAAACAGCCCTATCGAGGAGGGTCAGTCAGTTGATTTTGTTGTAAGTAAGGGTCCAGAGGAGAAAAAGGTGACTTATACTGCAAATATTGCAGGTACAATAACTTGTAATGATCCTGCATTAGATGGAACAGCAGTAACAGTTCAGGTTCTCTTTAATGGATCACCGGTTTTCTCTCAGGATGTAACAGTTACCTCAGGTAACACATATAATATTAGCGCTACAGTTCCTGGTCTTGAAGCAGAGGGTGGTTCAGCAGATTTTGCAATGGTTGATGGTACAGGTGCTAGTGTGACAGGCTCTTTCACCAAGGGTGCGATAAATATTTCATACACAAAGGTTGAAGAGTAGTTTATGCAGGGGAAGATAATAAAAGGGGTAGGTGGATTTTACTATATCCACCTACCTGATAATAGAATATTTGAATGCAAGGCTAAGGGAGTATTTCGTAATCAAAATATTAAACCTACGGTAGGTGATAATGTTTTGATGGATATCATCGATGAACAGGCGCTTACAGGTAATATAAGTGATATATTGCCTAGAGAGAATTCTCTTATTAGACCTATGGTCAGTAATGTTGACCAGGCCGTAATAATATTTGCACTGTCAGACCCGAAGCCTAATTTTAATTTATTGGACAGATTTCTCATTATGATGGATAGACAGGATGTCAAGACAATAATATGTTTCAATAAGGCTGATTTGGTATCTGATGAGGAAGCAGATAAACTTAAGAGTATTTATGAGGCTTGTGGTTATGATGTTATCATAACCTCAACTTATTATAGGGATGAGATTTCAGTACAAGAAGATGGAGTGGAAAAACTTAAAGGTTTAATAAAAGGAAAAACTACTGTTTTTGCAGGTCCATCTGGAGTTGGAAAGTCGTCACTTCTTAATGTGATTAATCCAAATGCTAAGGCACAGACAGGAAGTATTAGCGAAAAGATAAAACGAGGAAAACACACCACCAGACATTCAGAACTTATATGGGTGGGTGATGATACCTATATCATGGATACTCCTGGATTTTCCTCTCTTTTTGTAGAAGATATGGAGTGCGAAGATTTAAAGGAATTCTATGGTGAATTCTTAAAGTACCAGAGTGATTGTAAGTTTATAGGATGCGTTCATATTAAGGAGCCTGTGTGTGGTGTGAAAAAAGCCCTATCAGAAGGAAAGATAAGTCAGCTTAGATATGACAACTATAGGCAACTATACGAGGAACTTAAAACTAAGAAAAAATGGTAATATTATGATCAAAATTGTGTGATAATAGTTACACGTATGTGGAGGAGAAAAATATGAATAAGATACTTTCACCATCACTTTTGTCAGTGGATTTTAATAATATTGAAAGAGACTCTAAAATTATAGATGAGGCAGGTGCTCAGTGGTTTCACTTAGATGTTATGGATGGTACATTTGTTCCAAATATATCATTTGGTCCGCCAGTCATAGAGTGTATACGTAAGATAACAGACAGATTTTTTGATGTTCACCTTATGATAGTTGAACCCGTTAGATATGTAGATGTATTTAAGCGTGCTGGTGCTGATATGATTACGGTACATTATGAGGCTTGCGAGGATCTTATGGCTACCATTAAAGCTATAAAGGATGCGGGGGTAAAGTGTGGTGTATCCATTAAACCTGATACTGATGTAAGTGTATTAGAGGAATATATTCCGTATGTGGATATGGTTCTCATTATGAGTGTGGAACCAGGATTTGGCGGACAAAAGTTTATGCCTAAGGCTCTTGATAAGATTGCTGAAACTAAGGCAATGGCAGATAAGCTAGGTTGTGATATTGATATAGAGGTTGATGGTGGAATAACTCTTGATAATGTTAAATCAGTTGTTGACGCAGGAGCTAATATTATAGTAGCTGGTTCAGCAGTATTTAAGGGTGATAAGGCCGATAATGTTAAGAAATTTTTAGAGGTTATGAACTCTTAAACTAACTATGTAGATACAATTTACTGGCGTAGAGATATTATTATGAGTAAAAAAAATGTTATTATGGTTGTAGGTGGGGAAACCTGTGACGAAACAATTATAAATACTATAAATAGCAACCCTGACTGTTATATTATGGGAGTTGATAGGGGAGCGGAAGTTATAGACAGGCTTGGTATAGAAGCTGATATGGTAATCGGAGATTTTGATTCTGCAGATTCTTTTATACGTGACAAATATCAGGGGAAGTCTAATGCAATATTTCTCAACCCCGTTAAGGATGCAACAGATACCCATATGGCAGTGTTAGAGGCTATAAAACTCAAACCTAATTGCATAACCATTCTTGGAGCTACTGGTGGGAGACTTGATCATATGATGGGTAATTTTGCTCTGTTAAAGTTATGTGTTGATCAAGGTGTTAGTGCAACCATAATAGATGAACATAATAAAATTACAATGATAGATAAGCAAATGAAAATTAGTAAGCAAGAACAGTACGGGAAATATGTATCTTTGATACCTTTTTCCGATGTGGTAACAGGAGTTTCTCTTACCGGATTTGCTTACGGACTTTCAAATGCTACTATGATAAAGGCTGATACCATAGGTATTAGCAATGAAATAAGAGAGGAGGAAGGCTTCATTTCCATTAAGACAGGGTATCTTATGGTGATGGAGACCAAAGACTAATGACAACTTGGTTAATTGTTGCTCTTGGTATCTATATGGCTATTATGCTTTTTATAGGTATAACAAGTGCTAAAAAGAACAAAAATGCAGACGATTACTTCCTTGGAGGACGTAATCTTAATGGATGGGTGGCAGCCCTTTCTGCACAGGCATCTGATATGAGTGGATGGCTTCTTATGGGACTTCCAGGCTGTATCTATGCATTTGGTACAAATCAGGCTTGGATTGCTATCGGACTTTTTATAGGTACAGTTCTTAACTGGATATTTGTATCAGGAAGACTGAGAAGATACACTATTAGATCCGGCAATGCTATGACTATTCCGGAGTATTTAAGCAACAGATTTAAAGATGAGAAGAAAATTCTTATGGCTATATCAGCTATAGTAATGGTTGTATTTTTCTTAGTTTATACAGCATCTTCTTTTGCAGCAGGTGGTAAGCTTTTTGTATCTATTACTGGTATGGATTACCATGTAGCCCTTATGGTTGGTGCAGGTGTAATTCTTCTGTACACACTTTTTGGAGGATTCCTTGCAGTGTGTGAGACAGACTTTATTCAGGGTCTTATGATGCTTGTTGCAATTCTTGCTGTGCCTATAATTGCAGTAGTGCTTATGGGAACAGGCAACATCGTACCAAATCTTAGAGAAAGTGGACTTGATGTTAGTGTAAGTGAGTTCCTTAATTTATTTAATGAGGGTGGAGAGCCTATCTCTGCTGTAAGTGTACTTTCGCAGCTTGCTTGGGGACTTGGATATTGTGGTATGCCACATATTCTTGTGAGATTCATGGCTATTAAGGATGAGAAGGAGCTAGGTAAGTCAAAGAAGGTTGCTATCGTTTGGGTACTTCTTTCTCTTGCTGTTGCATGTGTTATAGGTGTTGTTGGTAGAGCGTATCTCTTCCCACAGATTCTTGGAACTGATAATGCAGAGTATGAGAATGTATTTATAGAGATGATTAAGAAGATGTTTATGGATGATATCAGAATACCATTTATCGGTGGTATCTTCCTCTGTGGTATTCTTGCTGCTATTATGTCTACAGCAGACTCACAGCTTTTAGTTTCATCATCATCTGTAGCTAAGGATTTGTTTAACGGTGTATTCTTTAAGAAGATGGACGAGAAGAAGGTTATGGTTATCAGTAGATTAACAGTTGTGGTAGTAGCTGTGATTGCTTTTGCTATAGCATGGAATCCTAATTCGAGTATTATGGGGCTTGTGTCAAATGCATGGGCAGGTCTTGGTGCAGCATTTGGACCAACTATACTCTTGTCGTTATATTGGAAGAGAACAAACCTATATGGCACTATGGCTGGTATGCTTAGTGGAGGCCTTACAGTAATTATTTGGGATTATATTAAGTTAATTGATGTTGATGGTGTTAAGCAAACTTTGGGAGCATATACAGGCGTATATTCACTTCTTGTAGGTTTCTTTGTAAGTTTAGCATTTATCATTATTGTAAGTCTTATTACTCCAAAGGTTAGTGATGAGATTATTCAAGAGTTTGAAGATGTAAAGAATGGTAACATTTAATACATAAAAATAAACATTGAAAAACCCGGTTAGGTAAACCGGGTTTTTCAATGTTATAATTTAAAGAGAGGATTTATGAAAAAAACTATACTTTGATTATATACATCAATTATGAACAAAGTTTAAACAAGATTAAAAGTTTCGGTAAATTATCTGGAGAAAAATTATGAATTTCAATATAAAACTAGTGGTTGTAGGTAAAGTTAAAGAAGATTTTTACAGAAAAAAGCTTGAAGAGTATTACAAATCAATAAGTAAAAAGAACAATTTTCAGGTAGTGGAATTATCTGATGAAAGTATTCCGTCTAATCCCAGCCAGGCAGTTATAGACAAGATAAAGATAAAAGAAGGAGATAAAATTTTACAACAAATAAAAGGGAATGATTATGTTATTGCCCTTTGTATTGATGGCAAAAGTACGGATTTATCCCTTATGAAAAAACAAATTGAAAAGGCAAGAAGTGCTCAGTGTGAAAATGTAGTATTCATAATTGGCGGATCCTTAGGATTAGATGAAAAAGTGGTTAATAGGGCGAATTATAAGATGAGTTTTTCTAATATGACATTTCCGCATCAGCTTATGCGAGTAATGCTTAGTGAACAAATAGAGAAGGCAGTTTCTTAAAAACTGCCTTCTCTATTTGTGATAAGTAATATTGTTGAGTATAGTGTATGCTCGGTATATTTGTTCTGTAAGAACCGTTATTGTAATATCTGCACTCATTGAAAAAGATGACAAATTAAATTGGTCTATGTTTGCATAGTTAATGCTTTGGTGTAAAGCAGAGGTTGATTCGGGATTGGTAATAACAAATTCAATACAAGATATACCTTTTAGATTGTGATTTTTTATTATTTCAGCCAGCTCGGTTGATGTAGGAGAGTTGATGCCAGGTAGAATGATATATACTTTTGAGTTAGTCTTGAAAGATATTTTTCCTAAAACCTTGTAAGTACGTATAATCACCTTGCAAAAAGGAGAAGTTCTTTTAATGTATTCATCTATGGCTGACTGTAAATTTTTATCAATTTTTTTTGATTCTACGTGAATAATAATTTCCATAAGTTCACCTTGCGTTTTGTTTAATGTATTGATTTTTTATTGTCAAAAATCTTTAAATAATTCTAACATATATCTTCTAAAACATCAAAAAAAATGTTATTATAAAAATGATAGACTAAATTACAGAACAAGAGGTTTTAGCATGAAAAAGAATAAAAAGTTATTAGTACTTGATATAGACGGAACATTGGTAAATTCTAAGAAAGAGATTACTCCTGCAACATTAGAACATTTACATAAAATTCAGCAGGATGGACATGTAGTGGCATTGGCTTCAGGAAGACCATATCCTGGGATGAAAGCATATTCAAATCAATTAAAGCTTCATGAATATGGTGGCTATGTGTTGTCTTTTAATGGTGGTAAGGTTATAGATTGTAAAACTGGAGAGACTGTATTCAAGAAGGCAATTCCAAATTCATATCTCAAAACCATATATGATTATGCTATAAAGAATGGTCTTGGTATGGTCACTTATAAAGATGACGTGGTTCTTACAGGTACTGAAATAGATGAGTATATGGAGTATGAGGCAAGACTTAATTCTATGGTGATCCACAAGGTGGATGATTTTTTGAAAAAAGTTGATTTTGATATGACCAAGTGTTTGCTTACAGCTATTCCTGAAAAGGCGGAGATATTTGAGAAAGAGTTAGCCAAGCTTCTGGCACCTGATTTAAATGTATTTAGATCAGAACCGTATTTTATTGAAATAACTGTAAAGGGTGTAGATAAGGCAGAGTCTGTTGACAAGTTGGTTAATGCTTTGGGGATGAGACAAGAAGATACCATTTGTTGCGGAGACGGATTTAATGATCTGACTATGGTGCAGTATGGTGGTATAGGTGTAGCAATGGATAATGCTCAGCAGATAGTAAAGGATAATGCAGATTATATTACAGCATCTTGTGATGATGATGGAATAGTTCAGGTAATAAAGGAATTCATATTATAGTAACGAGGTTTTAAGTATGAATAAAACTGATATATTGGCAGGGTTAATAGATAAGAACCTTGATGATGACAATAGAATAAAGCTAGAGGATGTAATTGAGATAAATGCATCGGAGTTTGATTTATACAAGGAAGCTGTGTGGGGGAATATTAAGAGAACTTTTCCAGATGGTCTTCTTATGGTGCGTAAAAATTACATAACTAGAGAAGAAGGGATATCTGCTGGTACAGGAATATTTAGTGGAATTCATGGAGTTGATGCCACAGATAAGGAACAGGTTTTTGATGCTATAAGAACTGTTGCTACAGCATGTAAAGATGACGAAGATAAAGAAGTTATTATACACAGAATGTACAATAATCTAGTTATGTGTGGTGTGTGTTATACAAGAGATATATATTACGGAAGACCTTATTATATGGTTGTTTATAACTACATGGATGAGATGTCAGATAATGATGTCAAGGCAAAATCCAGAACAAAATGGATTGCAAATAACGTATCAAGAGAGTTTCTTGATGAGGGATTTATGAACCTTATTTTTGCAGCAAGAGATTTGGAAAAAGCGGTTGATATTCAGGAGTTTAGTGTTGAGTTTGCCATAGACTCCAACAACAAGGTTATTGTATATCAGTTAAAACCTATGGATAGATTAATTGGCAGTCATATTCTTATGACAGATAGAGAGTTCTCAGATACAAAAGCTTTTGCAAAATGTAATTATTTGGACACTCATCACATTATGTCTCATCAGGCTTATTGGAATCCATCTAAGATGATTGGCTCAGAGCCGAGGCCATTGGATTATTCTTTGTTTAAGGGAATACTTACATCAGGAATATGGGGAGAAACTATAAAGCAACTTGGTTATGAGGGCGTTGATATGAGCTTGATGCATAGAGTTGGAAATAAACCGTATGTGTCAATTGATTGCTTGTTTAATGCTTTGATACCGGCAGGCATGGATAGAATACTTAGAGATAAGATTTTTAATTATTATCAACATGTGCTTACAGATAATAGAAGAAGGCACAGGAAGGTTGATAGTACTATAGTTTTTGGATCCTATAATTTTTCAACGGCAAAAAGAATGAACAAACTGGGAAATTATGGGTTCACCCAAGAGGAAATAGATAGCTTTAGTGAAAGTCTTTTAAATCTTACTGAAAATATAATTAATAATTACGAAGAACTCCATGATCAGGATATAGAAGCTCTTACAAAACTTATGATTACCAGACGAAGAGTTAGAGAGCTTAAGCCAATGGAAGAAACTAACAGTTTGAAATTGTATAGTTATATTGCCGAACTTATAGAGTCCATGAGAACCTATTGTTCACCTGGCTATACAAGGCAGGAAAGGTGTGAGTTTATTGCCAAGGGATTTTGTACATCTTTGGTGAAAGAAGGCTATTTAAAGAGAGATGATATAGACGCTTTTAGATTATCTTTGGATACAGTTTCGTCCTGCTTTAAGAGGGATTTTGAAGATTATACTAGTGGAAAGCTTGATTGGAATGAGTTTGATAGTAAATATGGTCATTTGAGGATTAGTATATGTGATATTAGAGCTCACAGCTATCGAAAACTATACAGTAACCTGGAAACGATAAGAGATTATGAACTTTCTAAAGGTAAAAAGATAGCCAAAGCTTTGGATAGGGATGTGATAGCCAAAGCTTTGGAAGAATCAAATCTTAATATAGAAGTTGATAAACTGGTTGGGTTTATAAATGGAGCAAGTGAATTGGCTGATAGTTATCGATTTGAGTATGGAAAATCCATTGGACTGTTACTTGATATTATTGTTAGATTAGGTGAATTGATTGGTATAGACAAGGAGGATATGTCATATTTAGAGATTCAAGATCTTGATAGCTATCATAGTAGAGATTCTTATGTTATGACCATTGAGGCTAGAAGAAATATGTATCATGCCTACTCATACCTTGTTTTACCCGATGTGATAATAAATGTGGGTGACATAGATGTAATAGATATCGATGAGGAAATACCAGATTATCTTACTGATAAGTGCGTATCTGGTGAAATTGCATATTACGATGAAGGACACGACGTGGATGTGACAGGAAAGATAGTGTTGCTTTCAAAGGTTACACTAGCGTATGATTGGATATTTACCAAAGATATTAAAGGTATAATAACCAAGAAAGATACAAAGGATTCAAGAATAGCGAAAAGATGTAAGGAGTTGAACATTCCAGCGGCTTTGGGATGTGGTGAAAAATTATTCAACTCAGTGCTAATGATGAAGAGAATTCAGCTTGATTGTGGCAATAACAAAATAAGTGAAATAAAGTAAGGGGGATTTAATATGGGTCGAAAGCTAATGATAGAATTCCCTGGAAGAAACTATAGTTGTGATAGACCATTATTGTATTACTGTGGGAAAATTTTTTCGGACAGAGGTTATGATGTTATAAGGTTAGATTATAACTTCAGACTAAAAGGGGATAAAAATGACATACAGGCTTTGATTGAGGAGGCCAAAGAGATAGTTCTCAAACAATTAGATTTGGTGGATTTTTCAGCCTATGAAGATATTGTCTTTGTTTCCAAAAGTATGGGATGTGCATTGGCTGGTTATTGTGAAGAACATTATAAGATAAGAGCTAGACACATTTATTTAACTCCAGTGGATTCCAGCTTAAAATACATGCGACGAGGAAAATGTATAGTTGTAGCTGGTAAAGAAGACAAGATTTTAGAAAGCAGAAAATTGAAAATCTATTGTGTGGAACAAGATATACCACTAAAGCAGTTTGAGGAGGTTGGACATTCCTTAGAACATGCAGAAGATATCAATAGAACTTTCGCAATTCTTATGGTTATTATAAGGCTTTATAAGGAATTTTAATGTTTGTGCTATATACGAATCGGATTGAATTAATCGGTGCATTGTAGTATAATATTCGGGATAGTAATGAGCCAAGTTGTTAATGGCGCTTGGTTGAGTTATAAGAAATACGGTGTTACGTAATGGAACTGTGGTTTTGAATGAGTGACTAAAGGAGGAAGTTATGGGCTTTTTTAAAGATTTTAAAAGAGATTTTGCGCAGGCTGTCAATGAGCTTATGCCAGATAAGGATGAGCTTAGTGCAGAATATGATGATGAAGATATGGTCAATACTTTTGATGATAATGATAATATGGAAATAGCACCAGAAGATATGTTGGAGGATTTAGATGACTATACTATAGATGATAGACATATTGTTAATCCACATGTACAGGAAAAAGTGTATGAGATGGAAAGACCTGAGTCCGACTATGGAGAAGAGGAAACTGTAAAAGAAGAAAGTGTATTTGATACAGTTCCTTCTGCTGAAATAATCTCAGATGGTAATGGAATGGATTTAGATGTGGATATGGAACAGGATTTGGCACAAGAGATGGTATCAGATTTTGTTAATCCAGAAATATTGACTGCAGAGACTGTAGCCATTGATTTAGAGGCAGAGAAAACATCAGAAGAAGCACAGCTCGAGCAACTAGAAGATGAACTTGAAAGCCTTGAGAATCTTGATGAAGAAGATATGCTTGAGAATACAGAAGATGCTTTGGCTGTTGACTATAGTGAAACTAAAGAGGCTGATGCAAGCTTAGTAAATGAAGAATATATTAATGTGGACTTAAGTAAGGCGGTAGAAGCAGCTATACTTAAGAATGAAGAGGATGCAGAGACACCAGCACCTATTGATCAAGACTTGGAGGATGATGATATGGCTGATGATAACCAACGCAATGACAAGGAACAGGATATTAATAGTATTCTAACAGATGACACCACATACATCACTAAGGGTACAACAGTTAAGGGAAACTTAGAAACTGATGGAAGTGTTGATGTTATAGGAGTTGTTGAAGGAAATCTTAGTTGTGGAGGCAAACTTATTGTTGGTGGATTAATCAAGGGTAACGTAACTGCTGGCGAGGTGTATGCTAATGCTGCGAAGATAGAGGGAGAAGTTATCTGCGATGGAAGTGTTAAGATTGGTGTAGGAACAGTAGTTGTAGGTAATGTAAATGCAACTTCAGCTGTTATTGCAGGTGCGGTTAATGGAGATATTGATGTTCATGGACCAGTGATTGTTGATTCCACAGCAGTGATTATGGGAAATATTAAATCTCGTTCAGTGCAGATTAACAATGGAGCAGTAATCGAAGGATTTTGTTCACAGTGTTATTCGGAGATTGATGTGAAGAGTTTTTTTGAATAAGAACATTATAGGAGAATTGCTGATATGGACATGAATAGAATACTTTTAAAGTTAAGTGGAGAAGCCTTGGCAGGAGATAAGAAAACAGGCTTTGACGAAGATACTGTAAGAGAAGTTGCAAGACAGGTCAAGCAGATTGTAGATAATGGAACACAAGTGAGTGTGGTGATTGGTGGAGGTAACTTCTGGAGAGGAAGAACTTCTGGTGATATGGATAGGGTTAAAGCAGACCAAATTGGTATGCTTGCCACAGTTATGAATTGTGTTTATACAGCAGATATGTTTAGACAGGCCGGACTTAAGACTCATGTAATGACTCCGTTTTTATGTGGAAATGTAACAGAGCTATTTTCTAAAGATAAGGCGGTTGAGTATCTTGAAAAGGGAGAGGTTGTATTTTTTGCTGGTGGAACAGGTCACCCATATTTTTCTACAGATACAGCCACAGTGTTAATGGCTATAGAAGTTGAATGTGATGTAATACTTATGGCAAAGGCCATAGATGGTGTTTACGATAGCGACCCAAAAGTAAATCCTGATGCTAAAAAGTATGATGTTATGGATATCAATGAAATTGTTGACAAAAAGTTGGGTGTTATAGATTTGGCTTCTGCGGTTCTTGCAATGGAAAATAAGATGCCTATGATGCTGTTTGGGTTAAACAGTCAGGATAGTATAATCAAAACAGTAACTGGTAACTTTACAGGGACAACAATAAAATGTAGCTAGATAAGAATACAATTATTATTACGAAGAAATAGGAGGAATAAATATGTTATCACAGTATGAAAACAAGATGGAGAAGACTTTAGACAATTTGAATTCAGAATATGCAGGAATTAGAGCAGGTAGAGCTAACCCACATATTCTTGATAAGCTTAAGGTAGATTATTATGGAGTACCAACTCCTATTCAGCAGGCTGCAAATATTACAGTTCCAGAGGCTAGAACTCTTATGATTCAGCCTTGGGAGTCAAGCTTGATTAAAGAGATTGAGAAAGCAATTCTTTCCTCTGATTTGGGAGTTACACCTAATAACGATGGAAAGTGTGTTATTCTTAACTTCCCAGAGCTTACAGAGGAAAGACGTAAAGAACTGGCTAAAGATATTAAGAAAAAAGGCGAGGCTGCTAAGGTAGCCATAAGAAATATTAGAAGAGATGCCAATGATGCTCTTAAGAAGATGAACAAGGCTAACGAGATATCAGAAGATGAACTTAAGACCAATGAAGAAAAAGTTCAGAAGATTACTGATAAGTACGTAGAGAAGATAGACAAGGCTATAGATGAAAAGTCTAAGGAAATCCTTACTGTATAAGGAGACTCAAAGTGGAAAAGATAATTGATGGAGAAAAGCTAAATATTCCAGAACATGTGGCAATAATTATGGATGGTAATGGAAGATGGGCTAAGAAGAGACTTATGCCTAGGAATTTTGGTCACAAAGCAGGAGCAAAGGTTGTGGAACAAATCTGCGAGGATGCCCACAGCCTGGGGATAAAATATCTTACAGTTTATGCATTTTCTACAGAAAATTGGAAACGTTCTGTGGAAGAGGTTTCTGGAATTATGAATCTTCTTAGAAACTATCTTGTTGATAGTATTGAAAGGGCGTCTAAAAATAATATGCGTGTTCGTGTTATTGGAGATAGAACAGCCTTAGATAAAGATATAGTAGAGAAGATTGAAGAACTAGAATCAAAAACGTCTCAGTACGACGGGCTTACTTTTACCATTGCTCTTAATTATGGTGGACGAGATGAAATAAGACGAAGTATACAGAATATAGCTTTGGATGTAAAATCCGGGAAGGTTTCTGTCAATGACATAGATGAGACCCTCATATCGTCTTATTTGGATACTAGGGATATACCAGATCCGGATCTTATGATAAGGACTAGTGGTGAAGTAAGATTATCAAATTATCTTATATGGCAGCTTGCCTATGCGGAATTTTGTTTTACGGATGTTCTATGGCCTGATTTCACTATAGAAGATTTAAAAGATGCAATTAGATACTACAATGGAAAAGAAAGACGCTTCGGTGGGGTAAAGTAAATGTTTAAGACAAGGTTGTTAAGTGGAATAGTGTTGGTTGTGCTTGTGGTGGCAGTGTTATATTTTGGTGGTTATGTGACTGCTATTTCTATGCTGCTGCTGTCCTTGGGCGGCGTATTTGAATTGCTTAGAATATATAAGTTGCATAAGTCAGCCATAGGAGTTGTGACTTATGTGGCAACCGTTGCCTACTATGCATTGTTGATGATGGATAAAAGTCAGTTTACTATGCCACTTATCATATTGTTTGTACTCACCATTCTTGGTGTATATGTTACAACCTATCCAAAGTTTACAGATAAGGACGGAATGGCTGCTATATTGTCGTTTGTGTATGTTACAGTAATGCTTTCATATATGTATTTAATAAGAGATCTTGAACATGGTGGAGCTCTTGTGGTAATGGTGTTTGTTTGCTCTTGGGTTAATGATACCTGTGCATATTGTGTTGGTGTAACGTTAGGAAAGCATAAGATGACACCAAAACTAAGTCCGAAAAAAAGTGTTGAAGGACTTGTGGGAGGCATTGCCGGAAGTGCTGTAGTTGGTGCTTTGTATGGCATGTTTTTTGACAAAAATGTAACTGCTCTTGAGAATGCGCCAGTTATATTTGCCGTGATAGGAGCCTTAGGAGCTATTGTTGCCGTTATAGGTGATTTGGCCGCTTCGGCTATTAAGAGAAATAATGACATTAAAGATTATGGAAAGCTTATACCTGGACATGGAGGTATAATGGATAGGTTCGACAGTATTATATTTACAGCGCCTATAATATACTATGGGTTTGCATATATGATATAAAAAGTGGCGGTTTTGGAGGTTGGATTAGTGAAAAATATTGCCATAATTGGTTCTACGGGTTCCATAGGAACTCAAACATTAGATATAGTTAGAAAAAATGAAGATTTAAATGTTGTTGCTCTATCAGCGGGCAGTAATGTTGAACTTTTGGAAAAACAGGCTAGAGAATTTATGCCTGAAATAGTTGGAATATGGGAAGAAGACAAGGCTAAGCAATTACGCATAGCCTTGTCTGATGTTAATATAAGGGTTGTATCAGGAATGGAAGGACTTGTTGAAATAGCCACTATTGACAGTTCAGAGATTTTGGTTACTGCTATAGTTGGTATGATAGGAATAAGACCTACCATAGAAGCGATAAATGCAGGAAAAGATATAGCCTTGGCTAATAAGGAAACTTTAGTTACTGCAGGCCATATTATTATGCCACTAGCGAAAAAACAAGGTGTACGAATTCTTCCTGTAGACAGTGAACATTCTGCTATTTTTCAATGTATTCATGGAGAGACGGATAACAAAATAAGTAGATTGCTTATTACTGCATCTGGTGGACCGTTTAGAGGAAAGAAGAAACATGAACTTACGGATGTGAGTGTGGAAGATGCTTTGAAACATCCTAATTGGGCTATGGGAAGAAAAATAACCATAGATTCTGCTACACTGGTAAATAAGGGATTAGAAGTAATTGAAGCAAAGTGGCTTTTTGGTATTGAACCAGATAATATACAGGTAGTAGTGCAACCACAGAGCATAATTCACTCTATGGTTGAGTTTGAGGATGGGAGTGTAAAGGCTCAGCTTGGCACTCCTGACATGAAGCTGCCTATACAATATGCGCTTTATTACCCAGAGAGAAGATTTTTGCCTGGAGAAAGACTTGATTTTGCAAAAATGAATGGAATAATTATCGATACACCTGATAGAGAGACTTTTTTGGGACTGGATTTTGCGTATAATGCAATAAAAGCAGGTGGAAGCATGCCGACTGTATTTAATGCTGCTAATGAAAAAGCAGTTGCTTTATTTTTGGATAAGAGAATCAAATTTTTAAAGATATATGATTTGATTGATGCTTGTATGAAGGCTCATAATCTAATAGATAATCCAAATCTTCAGCAAATTTTAGATACAGAACAATGGGTATATAATTTTATTGATGAGATGAACATATAATAAATAAAGGGAGTCTAATCATATATTATAAATGAGACGTCCCGTGAAAAGGAGCAAAAATATGAACATAATACTTATTATATTAGTTTTTGGTATTATAGTGTTCTTCCATGAATTTGGACATTTTATAGTAGCAAAGATAAATAAGATTAAGGTATCCGAGTTTTCCATAGGTATGGGACCTGCTATATTTTCGTTTGGAAAGGGTGATACAAAATATTTTTTAAGACTGCTGCCGTTAGGTGGATATTGTCTTATGTTAGGTGAAGACGAGGAAATTGATGATGAGAATGCGTTTTCTAATAAATCGGTGTTAACCAGATTGTTAGTTATAGCAGCAGGACCAGTATTCAACTTTATATTGGCATTTCTGTTCTCTATTATTCTAATTAATCAGACAGGATGCGATCCAGCTGTTTTATATCAGGTAGTTGATAGAGGGCCGGCTTATGAGGCTGGAATCGAACCAGGAGATAAGATAATAGAGATAGATGGAGATAAAATATATAACTATAGAGAACTTACTCTTTATATGGAACTTAATGGAAAACATAATCCTGTGACTTTAAAACTTGAAAAGCCAAGTGGAGAAGTGTATGAAGTTACTGTTACACCAAGACTTGACACAGATGGTGTATATAGAATTGGAGTTGTTGGTGGATATATAGAGTGCAAGGGCTTTGGTAATAACATTAAATATGCAGGATATGAGCTTAGGTACTGGGTAAAGGCAACGATAACAAGTCTCAAAATGATAGTGACTGGTGGAGTTGAAAGCGAAGATGTTATGGGACCTGTTGGTGTCGGCGGAGTTATGAACGAGGTTATTGAAGAAGTTAAGGAGGAAAGTGAAAGTACTGCCGAGGCAGTTAAGTATATTATCCTTAATATGCTTAATTGGTGTATACTTCTTAGCGTTAATCTTGGAATAATGAATTTACTTCCTATACCAGCCTTAGATGGTGGAAGATTGGTGTTGCTTATAATTGAAGGTGTTACTAGGAAGAAGATTCCTGCGGAGAAGGAAGCAATTATTAACATAATCGGCTTCGTTTTGGTTCTTATTCTTATGTTTGTGGTATTGTTTAATGATGTGAAGAATGTATTTTTCTAAAATGCATTTTAAACTGACGGTATATTTTTTGGGATAATGGAAGGATGTATAATATGAGTACTCTACACAGAGATAATACTAAAGTAATTGAAATAGGAAATGTGCTTATTGGAGGCGGAAATCCCATAGCAATTCAGTCTATGACTAATACTGATACAGCTGATGTGGAAAGCACAGTTGCACAGATTCTAAAGTTAGAAGATGCTGGTTGTCAGATTGTGAGAGCTACTGCAAATACTCTAGAAGCGGCTCAGGCCTTTTCAAAAATAAAAGAGAGAATACACATTCCATTAGTAGCGGATATACATTTTGATTATAAACTTGCCATAGCTGCTATGGATAACGGTGCAGATAAAATTAGAATTAATCCAGGAAATATTGGTGGTGAAGAAAAACTTAAAGCTGTAGTTGAAAGAGCAAAGCTTGACAATATTCCTATTAGAGTTGGAGTGAATTCTGGTTCTTTGGAAAAAGAATTGGTAGCAAAATATGGCGGAGTGACAGCAGAAGGTATTGTGGAAAGTGCATTGGATAAAGTGGGCATGATAGAAAAATGTGACTACGACAACATAGTGATTAGCATTAAATCTTCTGATGTTATGATGTGTGTTAAAGCACATTCGCTTATTGCTGACAAAACTAATTATCCCCTACATGTTGGCATTACTGAATCCGGAACGTTATACAGAGGAAATATTAAATCAGCTGTAGGTTTAGGAATGATTTTAGGTCAAGGTATAGGAGATACTATAAGGGTATCTCTCACCAGTGACCCTGTGGATGAGATTATATCTGCAAAAACTATACTTAGAACATTAAAACTTAGAAATGATGGCATTGAGCTTGTTTCTTGCCCTACGTGTGGTAGGACGAAGATAGATTTGATTGGTTTGGCAGGTCAAGTAGAAAATCTTATACAAAGTTACGATCACCTTAACTTAAAGGTGGCTGTAATGGGATGCGTGGTAAATGGACCTGGAGAAGCCAAGGAGGCAGATCTTGGAATAGCCGGTGGAGTTGGAGAAGGACTTCTATTTAAGAAGGGTGAGATTGTTAGAAAATTACCACAGGAGGAATTGCTTAATGCCCTTAAGGTTGAGTTAGACAATTGGAGGGATTGATTTGGCAAATAATTATTTTAAAGAAGTATTCCCAGATGTGAATTTGGGTGGAAATCTTAATGATCTAATAGGGCAGGCGACTGTAACAGGAGTGCAGATGATAGAAGAAAGTGCGGAACTTTATGTCTTTATTCGAAGTTCCAATCTGATTGCTAGAGAAGATTTGGATAAAGTTGAAGATGAGATTGCTAGGACTATATTTCCAAACACAGATGTTAAATGTATAATTCGTGAAACTTTTGTGCTCTCTAGTCAGTACAATACAGAAACTTTAACGGATATGTACAAAGAGAGTTTGCTTTATGAGGTAAAAAAAACTAGTTATGTTGATTACAGAATATTAAAGCGTGGAGAGTGGATTGTCCGTGATGATATGCTGACTATATTGGTAGAGGATACTATAATAGCCAGAGAACATTCAAAGAAGATGTCCGGTTTCCTCGCATTTTTGTATGAAGAAAAGTTTGGAATGAAGGTTGAAGTTACTTTTGATTATTCTGATGATAAGAAAACACAACACAGAAAGGCTAACGAAATTAGACTTAGACAAGAACTCGCAAGTATAGAAAAGCGTAATGCGACTCTGTTGTCAGATAACAAGAGTGATGAAAAGGGGGAAGATTCGCAGGATGCACCTGAGAACAATCAAGCTGTGGCAGAGGAGTCAAAAGACCATAATTTAGAGAAAGAATTAGTAAGTTCGAAAAAGCAAGAAGGAGAAGACGAAATTGCAACTAACTTAAAGTCAGCTGGAGATGTGTCAGAGCATAATGTTGCTGCTAAAGCGCATAGCGATGCCACAAAAACCGATGGAAAAGATAAGAAAGTATCGTCAAAAGATACACCTAAAAAAGAAGGTGGATTTAAGGGACGCGGCAAAATGGTTAAGTCCCAAGACCCAGACGTTATATTTGGAAATAATGTAGAGGGTGATATTGTAAAGATATGTGATGTTACAGAAGGTGGAGGAGCTATCTGTATTTTAGGGCAGATTTTGAATGTGGAAGACAGACAGCTGAAAAGTGGAAAGTTCATAATATCTGCAACTATTACAGATTTTACTGACACAATTGCTTTTAAAATGTTTGTATCAGAGGACGATAGAGATCCTTTGTTAGGCGATATCAAAAAAGGTAAATTCTACATAGTGAAGGGTGTTCCTATGTATGATTCTTATGCTGGAGAACTTTCACTCTCATATATAGCAGGTATAAAACCAGCAAATGACTTCAGAGAACCCCGTGTGGATAATGCAGTAGAGAAGAGAGTAGAGCTTCATTTGCACACTGTTATGAGTGAGATGGACAGTGTGGTGGATATTAAGAAAATGATTCAACGTGCAAAGGATTGGGGACATAAAGCGGTGGCAATTACGGACCATGGATGTGTTCAGGCGTTTCCTATCGCAAATCATTGTGTAAGTCCGGATGAGGACTTTAAGATTCTCTACGGTGTAGAAGGCTATTTTGTAGACGATTTGAAGGATTTGATTCTTAATGACAAAGGTCAATCTATTGATTCAGAATATGTGGTTTTTGACATAGAAACTACAGGGCTTAGTCCAAAGTTTAATAAAATAATTGAAATAGGTGCTGTTAGGATAAAAGAAGGGAAGATAGTTGACACATTCTCAAAATTTGTCAACCCTGAGGTTCCGATACCGTATTCTATAACAAAGCTTACTTCAATAAATGATTCTATGGTGCTTTCAGCTCCAACCATAGAACAGGTTCTTCCTGAGTTTTTTGATTATATAGGTGATGCTGTTTTAGTGGCACATAATGCAAGCTTTGATACAGGTTTTATAAAGGAGTTCGCTAAACGTCAGGGACTTGAATTTGATTTTACAATTGTTGATACCTTGAGTTTAGCTCATATTCTTGTTCCAGAACTTGGAAAATACACTTTGGACAGACTTTGTAAGCAGTTTAATGTGTCATTGGAAAATCACCACAGAGCTTGTGATGATGCTGATGCTACAGCTCGTATCTTCCTTAAGATGCTAGATATGATTAAGGAAAAGGGAGTTAAAACCATAAATGAATTAAATGTTATGGGTTCGGCATCTCCGGAAGCTATAAAGAAAGCCAAAACCTACCATGGAATAATACTAGTTAAAAATGAGATAGGTAGAGTGAATTTGTACAGACTTATATCAGAATCTCATATTAATTACTTCAATAGAAGACCAAGAATTCCTAAGAGTTTAATTAATAAATATAGAGAAGGTCTTATTATTGGTTCGGCATGTGAGGCAGGAGAATTGTATACCGCTATGCTTTATGATAGCGGAGAGGATGAAATTACCAGATTGGCAAATTTTTATGATTATTACGAGATACAGCCAATTGGTAATAATATGTTCATGCTGGATAAAGAAAGTGTCCCTGTAAGTTCGGTGGAAGATTTGCAAAAAATCAATCGAAGAATCTATGATTTGGGAAAACAATTTAATAAACCGGTAGTTGCAACCTGTGATGTGCATTTTTTAGATCCTGAAGATGAAATATACAGAAGAATTATTATGGCAGGAAAAGGATTTGATGACGCAGATAACCAACCGCCATTGTTCTTTAGAACCACTGATGAGATGTTAAAGGAATTTGAGTATCTAGGAAGTGATGAGGCCAAAGAGGTTGTTATTACAAATACAAATATCATTGCAGATATGATAGAGAAAATATCTCCGGTTAGACCAGATAAGCAGCCACCTATAATAGAGAATTCGGATGAAACCCTGACAAACATTTGCTATGACAAGGCTCACGAAATATATGGACCAGAGCTTCCGGAAATAGTTGTAAACAGACTTGAAAAAGAATTGAATTCCATTATAACCAATGGATTTGCGGTTATGTATATTATTGCTCAGAAGTTGGTGTGGCGTTCAAACGATGACGGATATCTTGTAGGCTCAAGAGGATCGGTTGGCTCATCTTTTGTTGCTACTATGGCTGGTATAACTGAGGTTAATCCGTTGCCGGCTCATTATATTTGTCCTAAGTGTTACTTTACAGATTTTGATTCAGATAAGGTTAAACCATATCAGATGCAAGGTCAGTCTGGATGTGATATGCCGGATAGAGAGTGTCCACACTGTGGGCATAAATTGACAAAAGAGGGACATGATATTCCTTTTGAAACCTTCCTTGGCTTTAAGGGCGATAAGGAACCTGATATTGATCTTAACTTCTCGGGAGAGTATCAGCCAAAGGCTCATGCTTATACAGAAGAGTTGTTTGGTAAGGGAAAAGCATTTAGAGCAGGTACAATAGGTACTATGGCTGACAAGACAGCCTTCGGTTACGTATACAACTATTACAAAGATAAGGGCGAAGAAAGCTCTAAGAGACGTTGCGAGATGGAAAGAATTGCGGCGGGATGTACCGGAGTTAAGAGAACTACAGGACAGCATCCTGGAGGAATGATTGTTCTTCCTGCACATGAGGAAATATACTCCTTTACCCCTATACAAAAACCTGCAAATGATATGAGTACGGATATCATTACAACTCATTTTGAATATCATTCCATAGATCATAATCTATTGAAACTGGATATACTAGGTCATGATGATCCTACCATGATAAGAAGATTGGAAGATTTGACAGGATTGGATGCGAAGACTATTCCGTTAGATGATCAAAAGGTAATGTCACTGTTCCATAATACAGAGGCTTTGGGTATAAGTCCGGAGGATATAGGTGGAACAAAATTGGGTTCGCTGGGAGTACCTGAGTTTGGAACAGAATTTGCCATGCAGATGCTTATTGATGCCAACCCACAGAATTTTTCAGATCTTGTAAGAATAGCAGGTCTCTCTCACGGAACAGATGTGTGGCTGGGAAATGCACAAACGCTTATCCAAGAAGGTAAATGTGTTCTTGGAACCGCAATTTGTACAAGAGATGATATTATGATTTATCTTATCAACATGGGACTTGAATCAGGACTTGCATTTACCATAATGGAGAGTGTTAGAAAAGGTAAAGGTCTAAAACCTGAATGGGAAGATGAAATGCTTAAACATGGAGTTCCGGATTGGTATATTTGGTCTTGTAAGAAGATTAAATATATGTTCCCTAAGGCTCATGCTGCAGCTTATGTTATGATGGGGTGGAGAGTAGCTTATTATAAGGTTAATTACCCCCTTGCATATTATACTGCGTTTTTCAGTATTAGAGCATCAGCCTTTGATTACAAATTAATGTGTCAGGGTAAAGAAGCTTTGGAGATGGAATTGGCTAACCTTCAGAAAACTCCAAAGGAGAAGCAGACAGCAACTATTAAGGATACAATACGTGATATGAAGATAGTTCAGGAAATGTATGCGCGTGGATTTGAGTTTTTACCTATAGATTTATATAAAGCGGACGCACATAGATTCCAGATTATTGATGGGAAAATAATGCCAAGCTTTTCTGCTATTCCTGGTATGGGGGCTAAAGCTGCGGAAACTCTCCAGGAAGCTGCTGCTGAGGGTGAATTTATGTCTAAAGAGGATATAAGAACCAGAGGTAAAGTTTCGAAAACTATATTAGATGATATGGAAGCATTGGGACTATTGGCGGGTCTTCCAGAGACCAATCAGTACGATTTCTTTAGTTTGCTTAATTAAAGAGTTGATATTTTTATATAAATATATTAAAATAGTCCTATATGTTTAAAGGACGTGATGAAATGACTAATCAAAACACACAAGATATAGGAATAATTAGAGAATCAACTATAGAGGTTACGGAGATATTAGCTCAGGTATATGGTGCGCTTTCTGAGAAGGGATATAATCCTGTGAGTCAGATAGTGGGGTATGTAATGAGTGGAGATCCTACTTACATCACTAGCTACAAGAATGCTAGAAGTCTTATTATGAAGGCTGAGAGAGATGAAATTATAGAGGTTCTTCTTGAAAACTATATCGAAACAAGATTAAAATAGCAATCGTAAGATAGATTAAGAAGCATAATTACGGATATAATCATATGGATAGTTTCTGTTTGGTTATATCCTTAATTAGTGTGAAGAGGGTAAAACTTTGAGAGTAATAGGATTGGATTACGGAACGAAGACGGTTGGAGTTGCCATAAGTGACGAGACGAAACTTATTGCGCAACCTTTACTTACTATTGAAAGAAAACAGGCGAATAAACTTAGACAAACCTATGCTGCTATTGAGAAGATAATATCTGAACAAGATGTTGAACTTATTGTGCTTGGTCTTCCTAAGAATATGAATAATACTGAGGGCGAAAGAGTTGAAGCCACAAAAGAATTCAAAGAAGCTTTGGAGAGAAGAACTGGTCTTGAGGTAGTATTGGTTGACGAAAGGCTCACTACAGTTGAAGCTAATCGTATATTGGAAGATACGGGAGTTGCATTGAGTGCGAGAAAAGAACATATAGATAAGATGGCAGCTGCTATAATATTACAGAATTATTTAGACAGAGAACATAACAAAAACAAAAATTAATGTGGCCTTTGGGATGGGGGATATGTGTTTTGAATGATTTGAAAACAAAGGTTATAATGGCAACTGGCAAGGAGGATAATAGTATGGATAACAATTATGAGAAGATAATATTCGATACAGACGATGGAGAGGTTTGTTTGTTTGTTCTTGAACAGACTATGCTTGGTGGGATAAATTATTTGTTGGTAACAGAGGATGCAGATAGTGAAGATGCAGGATTTCTTATTTTAAAAGAAACATCCGAAGATGGGGAATATGTATCCTACGATATTGTTGATGATGAAAGTGAATTAAAATCAATAATATCAATTTTTAACGAATTAGTAGATGATTTTGATTTGGAGGTTTAGTTTTGAAAGATAATGCAAAGAAGTCAGTTAAGATTATTCCTTTAGGTGGACTTGAGCAAATAGGAATGAATATAACTGCTATAGAGTATGATGATACCATAGTTGTGATTGACTGTGGTCTTGCATTTCCGGAAGATGAAATGTTGGGTATAGATTTGGTAATTCCTGATGTGACATATCTTAAGGAAAATGCTGATAAGGTAAAGGGACTGGTTGTAACCCATGGTCACGAGGATCACATTGGAGCAATACCTTATATAGAGAATGAGATTAATATGCCTATATATTGTACTAAGCTTACTATGGGACTTATAGAGAATAAGCTTAAAGAACATAACAATCTTAACAATGTAAAAAGAAAGGTTGTAAAACATGGGCAAATAATTAATCTAGGTTGTCTTAGAATAGAGTTCATCAGAACGAATCATTCTATCGTGGATGCGGCAGCGTTGGCCATATATACTCCAGAAGGAATTATTATTCATACAGGAGATTTTAAAGTGGATTTCACACCTGTCTTCGGGGAAGCTATAGATTTGCCTAGATTTGGAGAATTGGGCAAAAAGGGTGTTCTTGCCCTTATGGCAGACTCCACAAATGCGGAGAGACCAGGATATACTCAGTCTGAGAAAACCGTAGGTAAGACTTTTGATAATTTATTTGCGGATAATAGAGAACATAGAATTATAATAGCTACATTTGCATCTAATGTTGATAGAGTTCAGCAGATAATTAATTCGGCGTATAAGTATGGTCGTAAAGTAGTAGTTGAAGGAAGAAGTATGGTTAATATAATTAAGACTGCTACTGAACTTGGGTATATTAGTATACCAGACAATACTCTTATAGAAATAGAACAAATTAAGAATTACCCTGATGAACAGATAGTTCTTATTACAACGGGAAGTCAGGGTGAAAATATGGCAGCTCTATCAAGGATAGCAGCTTCTATTCATAACAGGATAACCATAAAACCGGGGGATGTAGTAATATTCTCTTCAAACCCTATACCAGGTAACGAGAAGGCTGTGTTCAAGGTTATCAACGAACTTGAGATGAAAGGTGCTCATGTTATTTTCCAAGACACTCACGTATCAGGACATGCTTGTCAGGAAGAGTTAAAATTAATGTATGCTCTTACAAAGCCTAAGTATGCAATACCTGTTCATGGAGAGTATCGACATTTAAAAAGACATGCGGAATTGGCCGTGGAGATGGGTGTTAAAAAGGAAAATGTGAAGATATTATCAACTGGAGATGTTCTTGAAATTGGAGAAAATACATTTAAGGTAACAGACAAGGTTGTGGCTCAAGGTATTATGGTAGACGGATTGGGGGTTGGTGATGTTGGTAATATTGTTTTGAGAGACAGACAACATCTATCCCAAAATGGTCTTATGATTGTGGTTGTTACCTTAGAACAGGGAAGTAATCAAGTGTTAGCAGGGCCAGATATAGTATCTAGAGGTTTTGTGTATGTGAGAGAATCCGAGACACTTATGGATGAGTGTAGAGAAGTAGTACAGGCAGCAATAGAGTTTTGTCAGGACAAAGGTATTACTGATTGGGGAAAGATTAAGTCCACAATCAGAGACTCGTTAGGTGATTTCTTGTGGAAGAAGACTAAGCGAAATCCTATGATACTACCAATCATTTCGGAAGTATAAAGAGGATAACATATGAAGGAAGTAATAATTGAGAGCAAACGCCTTAATGCAGAAATCAAAGCTACTACAGAATATAAAAGATATATTGACACAAAAAAGGCTTTGTATGATAATATGGACTTATGTAATAAACTCAGAGAATTCAGAAATCGAAATTATGAGTTGCAAAATAGACAGGGAGTGAATCCTTATGATGAAGTTTGTAATTTGGTTAGGGATTACGATGAATTATTACATAATTCAATTGTAAGTGAGTTTTTAAAGGCGGAACAACGAATATGCAAGATGATGCAGGAAGTGTACTGTTCCATTGCAGAAGGATTGGAGTTCGATTATTTAGATGAGTAATAATAAGATTAAAACAGAAGAACAAGTGAATGCTAAGAATGTTACGAAGACAAGCAAAAAGAAATCTTTTAAGAAGAAAAAGAGTACCATGGAGCAGATACTTGCCCCTAATAACATTAGAAAAGGTTTGAAGCATTCTGCTGGATTTGCAGGAAGTTTGTTGATTAATGTACTTATTGTATTTTTTATAATTAAGATTTTTGCTTATGCATTTAATTTTACTTATAGTGTATTTGGTAATGTTTGCAAATCTCCGGGAGATACAGAGTATGTGGTTGTTGAGATACCAGCAGATTCGTCTATATTAGAGATTGGTCAAGCTCTTGAAGATGGAGAAATTATAGATGATAAGTATGTGTTCTTTGCTAAGGTTAAAGTAAAGGGATATGGAGATAAAATCAAGACAGGAAAGTTTGGTCTTTCGGCATCCATGAATTATGACGAAATATTGCAAATTATATGTGAGCTCGAAACAGAAGAGGAGGAGTAAAGGCCTTGCAGGATATGGAAAGAATATCATCTTTTATCAAGTCTTTTATATCAGACGACGAAGGGCTGCTTGGCGATATTTATTCTGAAGCGATAAAAAACAGGGTTCCAGTAATGCGTAAAGAAACCAGAGAGTTACTTAAAACCCAGATTATTATGAAGAAGCCTATGCAGATTTTAGAGATAGGAACTGCAGTAGGCTATTCTTCTATTTATATGAGTAAATATATAGATGAAGGTGCTAAGATTACTACTATAGAACTTGATGAAGATAGAGTAAAAATTGCAAAAACAAATATAGAGAAGATGAACAAATCAGATACAATAATGGTGTTGCAGGGAGATGCGTATGATGTGTTAAAAACTCTTCCTGACAATTTGTATGATTTTGCTTTTGTGGATGCTGCAAAAGGACAGTATATTAATTATTATCCTGATGTAATGAGAGTGATGAAAGCTGGTGGAGTAATAGTATCTGATAATGTGTTGCAAGATGGAGATGTGTTAGAATCGCATTTTACTGTTGATAAACGAAATAGAACTATTCATGATAGAATGAGAGAGTATCTTTATACTATTACTCATGATGATAGATTAGACACTGCTATTTTATCTGTAGGAGATGGAGTTGCTATTTCGATAAAAAGATAAGTATAGGTGAATGAATGAGAGATAAAATGAAAAAACCAGAATTATTAATACCGGCAGGAAGCTTAGAAGTACTTAAAGTTGCCATTGATTATGGCGCAGACGCGGTTTACATTGGCGGACAAAAATTTGGTCTTAGAGCAAAGGCTGGTAATTTTTCTTTGGACGAAATGGTGGAGGCGGCAGACTATGTTCATAGTGCTGAAAAAAAACTGTATGTAACTGTTAATATATTTGCTCACAATGATGATTTAGAAGGCGTAAAAAAGTATTTTGGGGATATAAGACAGTATGGACTTCATGAAAAAATTGATGGGTTTATCATTTCGGATCCTGGTATCTTTACTTTGGCAAGACAAATGCTGCCTGAGGTAGAAATTCATATTAGTACTCAGTCAAATAATACAAATTACCTTACTTACAATTTTTGGTATAATCAAGGTGCAACTAGGGTTGTTGCAGCCAGAGAACTTTCTCTTAAGGAGATAAGAACGATAAGAGATAATATCCCAGAAGATATGGAGATTGAGGCTTTTATGCATGGTGCTATGTGTATTTCTTATTCGGGTAGATGTCTCCTTAGTAGTTACTTTACAGGAAGAGATGCTAATAAAGGCGCCTGTACACATCCGTGTAGATGGAAGTATTCCATAGTGGAGGAAAAACGACCAGGGGAATACTTACCTATTGAAGAGGATGACAGAGGAACATACATATTCAATTCGAAAGATTTATGTATGATAAAATATGTGCCAGAGATGATAGAAGCGGGTATTAATTCATTTAAGATAGAAGGACGAATGAAGACCGCTCTTTATGTGGCTGTTGTTACAAGGACGTATAGGCAGGCTATTGATGATTATTTTGAATCTGAGGATTTGTATAGACAAAGACTTTCGTACTATGATGAAGAAATATCTGCATGTACTTTCAGACAGTTCACAACAGGTTTTTACTTTGGCAAAACTGATGAGACAAGTCAAATATATGACAACAATACTTATATTAAAAATTATACCTATTTGGGTATTATAGAAGATATAACTGGGGATGGACTTATTCAAATTCATCAGAAGAATAAGTTCTTAGTGGGGGATGAAATAAATATAATGGATTTTAATGGTGACAATCACTATGTAAAGGTGGATGCAATGTATGATGAACGCATGCATCCGGTAGAATCTGCCCCGCACCCAAAACAGCTTTTATATCTTAAGGTGAGCGGTGCGCAAAAATTCAAAAAAGGAATGGTTATAAGATCAAGGCACTGCGAAGTTTAAGCAGTGCTTTTTTCTCTATACGAGATACATAGGAACGGGAGATTTTCAAAAGACTAGCAGTCTCTCTTTGGGTAAGGTCTTTGTGGCCGAATAAACCATAGCGAAGAGCAATCACTCTTTGCTCCTTAGAATCTAAAACCGATGTATATATTGCTGAGATGCGTTCTAGATTTTCGCTTGTTATTAGGTTGCTAAGCATACATTCGTCATCGCTACTGATTATATCCAAAAGACTTATTTCATTGCCTTCTTTGTCGGTTCCAATTGGTTCGTATATGGACACTTCTCTAGATTCCTTTCGCTCTTGGCGAAGACGCATAAGAAGTTCGTTTTCAATACAACGAGAAGCGTAGGTTACCAACCGATTTCCTTTGGAGTTGTCGAAAGTGTTGATGGCTTTGATTAAGCCTATAGTTCCTATAGAAATGAGATCGTCGCTATCTCTTTCTGCAGAGTAATATTTTTTTGCTATATGGGCAACAAGACGAAGATTGTATTCCACAAGAATATTTCTTGCGTTTAAATCTCCATGCTTAACCAGATTTAGATAGTGGTTTTCTTCCTCGTTTGAAAGAGGTTGTTTGAATGTGTTCAAAGATATAACCTCCCCGGATTGTTTATATAGTTTATGTAGTGTAGATGTAAAATGTGCTTTTCCTAATATTATTTTTAAGAACTAATAAAGTGTTTTGGAGGTGAGGCTTGGTATGGATTGGAAAAAGTTAAATGTAGAAATTGTGATACCGGACAAGATAAAGAAACTGTTATTTCTTGTTGTAGGTACCTGGATTTTTACTGCCGTAGCTTCAGAAATACTTGATTATTTGTCTGTTGGTGCATATAGAGTTGGTAAAATGATTGCTCCTTTGGTTACTGCCATTCCTGCGTTGGTGGTGTTTGTAAAAGAGAAAAAAAGACTTAGAGACTTGTTTTGTCGGGGCGTTGTTAAACAACTGCTGTGTAGTATGGCTATGCTTTTTGTTCTGCTTGTGATAATTGCTTTTTTAAATCACGGAATTGGATGGAGTGTCGAAACATCGCTTTTTGACAAGTATAACTGGTACAAAATATATAGTTTTGTGTATTATGTTTTGGTGATAGGGTTTACGGAAGAATTTATATATAGGGTTGTTGTACAAGATTGTATAGATGAATGTATAAAAAAATATAAATTTTTAGTGCCTTTTCTCAGTGCTATGGTTTTTGGTATAGCGCATTACTGGGTAGGGGGATGTGGACAGGTAATGATGACTTTTGTTCTGGGGCTTATTTGGGGCTACTCGAAGTATTATATAAAAAATGTCACATATTTAGCGGTGAGTATATCGCATGGTTTATATGATTTTGGAATATTGGTGATACCATTATTGGTTTCGTATCTGTAAAAGTGTTTTAATGCATTGAAACATGTATTTTTAGTCGTGTCGTAAAGTGTAAAAAAATGCTTTCAAAATAATATCTGATATGCTATAATAACATAGATTAAATATATTACTATGAGAGGTATTGTGCTATGCGAATAAGTGGTGGAAGAAAAAAAATTCGTGTAGGTGATTTGCTTGTAGAAGCCGGGGCGATTACAGATGAGGAGCTTCAGGAGGCACTTGCCTACCAAAAAGAAAATGGTGGAAGAATAGGTAACGTAATATTAGAGCTTGGTTTCATTAGCCAGGATTTGCTCGTGACGGTGCTTACTACCCAGATGGGTATAGACTATGTAGAGCTTAAAGCGTGTAGACTAGAAGAGAGCGTGCTTAAACTTGTTCCGGAAAATCTTGTTAACAAATATAAGATAATGCCGGTAGAGATTGATCCTAATAATCCTAATGTGCTCAAAGTAGCCATGATAGATCCTATGGATCTTAATGCTATAGACGATATTAGTATATCTACTAATTTACAGGTTGAACCATTGCTTGCTATGGAAGATGATATGAATGAAGCCATAGGAAAGTATTATGGTAATTCACAGGCTATGGAAGCCGCTGAACAGTATCGTAGAGAGATGGAGCAGGATGGTCTTACAACTGCAGAAGAAGATGCTATTAACGAGGATATTGAGAATTCGCCTGTAGTACTTCTTGTAAAGCAGATTATTGAGGGTGGTGTAAGACAGAGAGCTTCTGATATACATATTGAGCCTTTGGAGTCTAGTGTAAGAGTTAGATATCGTATAGATGGTGCTCTTAAACAGGTAATGACATATGATTATAGTCTCTTATCAGCGATTAGTGCCCGTATCAAAATTATTGGCGGTATGGATATTGCTGAGAAGAGAAAACCACAGGATGGTCGTATAACCATCATGGTAGATAGAAGAGAGTTTGATGTCAGAGTTTCTATGCTCCCTACGGTGTATGGAGAGAAGACAGTTATGAGACTTACTTCCAAGGACGGTCTTACAAAACCTAAGAGCGCACTTGGATTTGACCCAGAGACACTTAAGGTGTTTGATGGAATTTTGAGTAATCCACATGGAATTATCCTTGTTACAGGACCTACTGGTTCAGGAAAGTCAACAACACTATATACATCTCTTAGTGAGTTGAATACTGAAGATGTTAATATCATAACAGTTGAAGATCCTGTCGAGGCTAATATTGATGGTATCAATCAGGTTCAGGTTAATGTTAAAGCGGAGATGACATTTGCAGCGGCTCTTCGTTCTATTCTACGTCAGGACCCTGATATTATCATGATAGGAGAGATCCGAGATGGTGAGACTGCCCAGATAGCTGTTCAGGCCGCTATTACAGGACACCTTGTTGTTTCTACACTCCATACAAACTCTGCTGCATCTACAGTAACACGTATTATTGATATGGGTATTGAACCATACGTTGCGGGAGATGCGTTGGTAGGAGTTATTGCACAAAGACTTGTAAGAAGACTTTGTACATCATGTAAGCAACCAAGACTTGCAGAACCGGAAGAGAAAAAGATTCTTGGAATTGAAGATGAGGAAGATGACGTAATTGTATACGAGCCAGCAGGATGTACACTCTGTGGAGACACAGGATATGCAGGACGAATTGGTGTATATGAGATGATGCCAGTATCTAAGGAACTTCAGGCGGTTATTGCCAAGGGAGCTACAGCAGACCTTATTGAGAAACAAGCTTTATCAGAGGGAATGCTTACACTTAAGATGGGCGCTGCTAAACACGTATTAAATGGTATAACATCTATGATGGAGATGAAGAAGATTGTTTATACCACTGGTGACGAATATTAAAATGAGAAGGAGATATAAAGTATTATGTTAGATATGAAGGAATTGCTTGCATTTGCTGTTGAGCAGAATGCATCCGATATTCACATAGCTTGTGGTATACCACCTAAGCTTCGAATTCATGGTAAATTGACCGAAGTTGAGGTACCACCACTTGGACCACAGGATGTGGCAGAGGCTATTGGCTCTACAATGCATGAGAGACATAAAGCTATACTTAAGGAAAGAGGAGAGGTTGACTTCTCATATGCTTCGGCGGAGACTGGACGATTCCGTGTAAATGTATTCATGGATAGAGGTAATATGGCTGCTGCATACAGAAAGGTTGATACTCAGATTCCAAGACCTGATATGTTAGGTATACCTGATTCGGTAGTACAGCTTTATAAGAAAAAGAGAGGTTTGGTACTTGTTACAGGACCTACAGGTTCAGGTAAGTCAACAACACTTGCTTCAATTATTAATAAAGCTAATGAGAATTTGACTGACCATATTATTACACTAGAAGATCCTATCGAGTACGTACATAAACATAAGAAGTCAGTTGTTAACCAGCGAGAGATAGGTATGGATACTCTTACATATGCAAATGCTCTTAGAGCAGCTCTTCGAGAGGATCCAGATATTATCCTTGTAGGAGAGATGAGAGACCTTGAGACAATCTCTACTGCCATAACTGCAGCCGAGACTGGACACTTGGTATTCTCCACACTTCATACAATTGGTGCTGCGTCTACTATCGACCGTATCGTCGATGTATTCCCACCACATCAGCAGCAACAGACACGTATTCAGCTTTCTATGGTACTTGAAGGAGTTATTTCACAGTCACTTATACCAACAGCTGATGGAAATGGACGAGTTGCAGCGTTTGAGGTTATGCTTGCTACACCAGCTATACGAAGTCTTATAAGAGATGCCAAGACTCATCAGATTCAGTCTCATATACAGACAAGTAGAGCGCAGGGAATGGTAACTATGGATGATTTCATCCTTGAGTTATATAGAAATGGTAGTATTACAAGAGATAATGCACTTATTTACGCGCAGGATCAGGCTGCTATGAAAAAACAGATGTAAATATTGTTTGTACAAAATTCACAAAATTTTAAAAAATTATCTAATAATATTGCAAAAAATTCTGTTATGGTGTAATATCGCATTAGATACAATGTTAATATTTTGTTCATTTTTAAAAAAAATTTGGGTCGGAGGAGTATTAAATGGCACAATACAATTACAGGGTTATGGACAAAGGCGGCAAAACCAAAAAGGGTGTCGTTGAGGCCGTAAACGAAGACAAAGCAAAAGAGAAGCTAAAAGCCGAGGGCTATATTGTTCAGGAGCTTAAAGAGCAGGGGGCCGGCAAGAAGGTTGGCGGCAAGAAAGTTAAGGATAAGGATTTGGCTGTGTTCTGTAAGCAGTTCGTAGCAGTTCTTAATGCAGGTGTTACCGTTATAGCAGCACTTGAGATGATGTCAGAACAGATGGATAACAAAACATTGCAAAGAGGTTTAAGAGAAGCACAGTCATTTGTTCAAAAAGGTGGATCACTTGCAGATGCATTTAGAATCAATCCTAAGATATTCCCAACTATCCTGGTAAACATGGTTCAGGCTGGTGAGATGTCAGGTAATCTCGAAGTTGCATTTGAGAGACTTACTACTCATTTTGAGAACGCTAATAAGTTAAAATCTAAGGTTAAGGGAGCAATGACATATCCTTGTGTTATCCTTATCGTAGTTATAGCGGTTGTTGTTGTTTTGCTTGTTGGTGTTATTCCGCAGTTCGAAGAGATGTTTAATGACTTGGGTTCTGAGTTACCTACAGCTACACAGCTCTTGGTTAACTTCAGTAACTTCTTACAAGAAAAATGGTTTATAGTTATAGCAGTTGTAGCGGCGATTGTATTTGGTTTAATTGCTTTTGGCAAGACAGATGCAGGTTCACTTCTTTATTCAAAGATTGCTATTAAAGCACCTATCTTTGGACAGCTTACTATTAAGTCAGCAGCTGCTACATTCTCTAGAACACTTAGTACACTTCTTGCTTCAGGTATTCCGCTTATCGATGCCATCGAGCAGGTTGCTAAGATGAATAATAATAGAATTATCAGAGAAGGCTTGCTTGATGCTAAGGTACAGGTTGCAAAGGGTGTACCACTTTCAAAGCCTATTAGAGATATGGAACTCTTCCCTACTATGTTACCACAGATGATTAAAATCGGTGAAGAGACTGGTAATATAGAGGAGATGGTTGATAAGGTTGCAGATTATTACGAGATGGAAGTTAATGATGCAACAGATGCACTTACAGCTATGATGGAGCCACTTATCATAGTTATCATGGGTGTTGTAGTTGGTGGTATTGTCCTTGCTATCTATTCACCTATGCTTAGTATGTACGATGCAGTTGATAGTTACTAAAATAAGAAAAACGTACATATATTTATTACATACGGATAACAGCTGTTGGGCGAGGACGGCAGCTTTATCATATATAATTTAAAGAAACTATTTAAAAAAGAAAAGGAGAGAAAATTTATGAAGAAAATGAACAACAAAGGTTTCTCACTCGTAGAGCTTATTATCGTTATCGCTATTATGGCGATCCTTGCAGGTGCTATCGCACCAGCACTTATCAGATACATTGATAAGTCAAGAAAGTCAAATGATGTATCATCATGTAAGACTATTAAGACAGCTGTTGAGACAGCACTTGGTAACGAGACAGTATATGAGTACCTCACTACAGGTTCAGGTGACTACTGCTATGTATATGTAACTCCAGGCGAGGCTACTGGTTCAGCAACTGGCGCTCAGACTTGTATCACAATCGAGGGTGCTGCTACTGAGGACATCAACGGTAAGACAGCTGCTGAGATCGAAGTAATCGCTAAGGATGAAATCGGTACTAACATCGGTGAGAAGACTCCAAAGCTTAAGTACAGAAAGAATGCTAAGGATACAGATTCAGCTAACGTTCCAACTGAGTTCGTAGCAGTTGTTTCAAAGAAGGGTACTGTATACGTATTCGTTTCTGTTGCAGGTGCTGGTACAATGACAGTTTCAGAAGATGAGACAGTTGGTGTTACAGCTGGTGACAACGGATTCCAGATTTGTCCAAACGTTTGTGACGAGTATCAGTAAGATTCAAATCTAATATAGAGCCACAATTCCACCTACTTCGCAAGGTGGAATTTGGCTGTATAAAAATACAATGAACATGGAAGGGTTAATGGATTATGCTAGATGTAGTGTTTAGTGTTTTTTTTGGTTTATATGGAATTATAATAGGAAGTTTTGTTAATGTACTTATATTAAGGATTCCTATAAAAGAAAGCGTTGCCTTGACTAGGTCTCATTGTATGACATGTGGGCACGTATTAAGTTGGTACGAACTAGTTCCACTGTTTAGTTATTTATTTTTAGGTGGAAAGTGCAGGCATTGTAAGACACATATTTCCGCTCAGTATCCTATAGTGGAAGCGCTGAATGGAATATTGTACGTAATATTGTACCTCGCATGCGGTATTAGTATAGAGTGTATTCTATATTGCCTGTGTGCTTCTGCCTTACTTGCGCTAAGCGTAATAGATTGGCGCACCCACGAAATCCCAATAGGGTTTAACATTTTTATATTACTTTTAGGACTGATTAGACTTGTTACTGATATAGGTAACTGGAGTCAGTATGTAATCGGTTTGTTTGCGGTCAGCGGTTTTTTATTCTTACTGTTCCTTATAACAAAAGGCAGAGGCATAGGAGGCGGCGACATTAAACTTATGGCAGCAACCGGCTTACTATTGGGCTGGCAGCTTAATATTATAGCATTTTTGCTAGGATGTGTAATTGGTTCTATTATACATCTGTCAATAATGGCTATAAAAAAGGCCGGCAGAGAGTTGGCGTTTGGTCCGTACTTATCAGCGGGCGTTTTTGTAGCAATGATATGGGGTGAGCAGCTCGTGAGCTGGTACCTGAGTATGTGGGCTACCTATTAGTCCTTTAAAAAATTATTAAATCACTGATTAGCGAGGGAGGCTATAAAGAATGGCAAAGAGCAATAAGGTGTTATCTATTGATATCACAAATGAAAGTATCACAATTATCGAATTAACAGCTTCTGCTAAGAAGCAGACTAACATTCACAATGTTATTATTTTTGAAACTCCTGAAGATTCATTTGAAGATGGAACTATCAAGGAGCCAGAGAAGATTGCAGCAGCAATCAGAGAGAATCTTGCAGCAAGAGGAATTAGCAATAAGAATGCAGTATTTGTTCTTTCTTCAGCAAAGATTGTTAACAGAGAGGTAGTTATACCTTTTGTAAAGGAGAATAAAATCAGAGGAATCATCAATTCAAACTCATCAGAGTATTTCCCTGTAAATATAGAGGATTACGTGGTTTCTCATACTGTACTTGAGACAGTTGTAGATGAGGAGAATAACAAGCAGATTAGAGTATTAGCTGTAGCAGCTCCTTCACATATGGTTAAATCATACTATGATTTAGCAGAGATGGCAGGTCTTAATGTAATAGCGCTTGATTATATCGGTAACTCAATGCTTCAGCTTATTAAGACACAGACTAATGCTAATGCAACAACTATGGTAATCCAGTTAGGAAGTGAGTCAACAGTACTTAATATTGTACAGGGCGACAACCTTCTTCTTCAGAGAACAGTTCCTTATGGTACTAACTCTGTAGTTAATGTAGTAATGGATGAGAAGGGTGTAGATGCAACTACAGCTATGACATTACTTCAGAATGATAGACTTATCACAGTAGACTTCGATGATAATGAAGCTACTGGCGCATTTAGATATCTTATTAATAATATAGGAAGAGTTATGGACTTCTATGCTTCTAAGAATCCAGATAAGCCAATTGAGGATGTATTCCTTACTGGTGATGGAGCTCTCATCAGAGGTATTGATGGTCTCTTCAAGATTCAGTTAAATGTAAGTACTAGAATTATGGATAGCTTATACAACATTAAGTTTGATCCAAGTATTGACCTTAAGGTTTACAATCCAGTTTATCTTGTTACACCAATTGGTGCAGCATTCGACCCAATGGGATTTGATTTACCTGACGCATCAGGCAAAATTAAATCTTCAGGTGGAAGTGGAAGTATAGCTCCATTCGTAGCTGTTTTAGTGTTAGCAGCAATTGGTGCAGCTGCTATGGCTTACATATCAATTAATGCTAAGCAGGAGGCTATAGACGAAAAGGAAAGATTAGAAGCAGATATAGCAAGACTTAAGGATATAGAGGAAGTTGTTATTGCGTTAGAAGAGTCAAACAACTTAGTACTTGATGTTGACACAATGGTAGCAAGTACATATCAGCTTAATGAGAACGCAAGAGAGTTTATCACTGAGCTTGAGAACAAGATCCCAACAAGTATCGTAATTCAGGGATTTAATACAAGCAATGATGGAATTAGTATCCCAGCAGTATCAACTAGCTATGATGCGATTGCAGATTTCATTATGCAGCTTAAGACAATTGACTGCATAAGTGATGCATATGTAGCAAGTATCAATGAAACAGAGGATAAGGAGAGTGGAGAACTCACTTATACTTTCACTGTAACAGCAACTTATGTTATGCCAGTAGTTGATACAACAGAGACTGAAGAGACAGCTGAGTAATTAGAGGGGGTATTAAGATATGAGTAAGAGTAATATTAAAATATTATTAGTATTAGCGACTATCGCTGTACTTGGTTTAACATATATGTATGTGTTCAAACCTAATATGGACGAGAAGAAGTCATTGGATTCAGAAATAGAGACACTTGAGAAAAAGTATGCAGATCTTAAGGCGCAGGATGCAAAGAGAGATGAGTATCTTGCACAGATTGAAGAGAACAAAGCATATTTCAATGAGCAGATAAGCAATTATCCAGCAACTCTTGATCAGGAAATTTCAGTTATGTTCATCAAGGGTGTAGAGAAGGATAAGGGAAACCTTCAATTTGATGTTAATTCAGTTGGACTTGGACAGCCAAGCTTATTCTACACATTATCTGGTTCTACAAGTGAAGAAGAAGGTGCATCAGGATATGAGTGCTACTCAGCTAAGCTTCCTATCGTATACGAAGGTTCATACGAAGGTCTTAAGGATTTTGTAGATTATATCATGGCTTACAAGTATAGAATGAATATTTCTTCATTCAACATTTCATATAACTCTGCTGATGATATTTACTCAGGTTCTGTTGAACTTAATGCATACTGTGTAGCAGGAGCAGACAGAGTAGCAGATACAGTATCAGTTAATGTTGATAATGGTGTTTACAACCCATTCTTAGGTGGAGAGGGTGCAGTAACTCCTACTTCATCATCACATGATTCAGATGATGGCGCATCAATCTCAGCTGATCATGATATCTTAATTGCACTTAACAATGCTAACAATGACTCGACTGATGGAATTATTCTTTCAGCAGGTGGTAGTGATACATATGTAACAAGCTCAGAAAACAGCGTTGTTGACGTAACAATTACAGTAGCTGAGCAGGATGGTAAGAATATGGTAACTTATGCTATCGGAGATAGTTCATATAGCATGGAGCTTGCAGACGATGAACTTACAGTATATGTAGAGTCAAATGATAGAGTTGATTCAAATGATACAAACGGAGTAAAGGTTAATGTAGAGAACTCAACTGACGTTCCAGTATATGTAAAGGTTAGTGGAGATGATACAACTTCTCCAAGATTTGAAATTGGAAGCAAGACAGGTGTTGTAAAGGTATACTAAGAGAGGATGAGGATTTATGGCAAAAAATAATAATAAGGGTTTCTCTTTAATTGAAATTGTTATAGCCATGGCCGTATTAACATTACTTTTGACACCTATCATCAAGCAGTTTGCTCAGACTATGAAGGTTAGCCGTCAGGCAAAAGAGCAACAGTATATTAATGAAGAAGCTTCGTTTTCATTAGAGGAAGGTCAAACTACTCCATATGATAAAGATGGTAATCTTAAGGAATATGAAGCGAAGTATATTCAGTTAGTTAATGATAATCCAGAGTTACAATTTACTACATCAACAAATGCAGTAAATTGTACTTTGGTAAATGAAGTTGGAATGCCTTTAAGTATTGCAGATGAATCTGGAAATCTTATGGTTGATGAACATGGTAATACAATTAATCATGTTGAGTATAAGGTAGATACATTTGAACTTAAGAATTTAGAGATTGGACCAGAAAATTCTCTTTACAACAGAGTGATGACTGTTGACAACTTGGCAACAGAAATTAGAGGTTGTAGAGATCCATTCTCAGATGATGGATTTGCAATAAAGTATAATATACTACCAGCAGATGTTCCAACAGGTTATACATTGACTAACGAAGGCAGTGCAGTTATTCGTGATGATAATGGTAATGTTATAAGTGTTGTTGTTGAAAAGACAAAATATGTGGGAAATCCAAACAACACAAACCTTGGTAACATGCAAGATTTAGATTATGAAAAAGTAGCTATGATTAACGGAACAGCAACTAACTTTGATGATCAGGCAGAAAAAGCACTGTTCTCCATGGCAATGGATAAGCTTAAGGAAATTAACTATGAAGAGTGGGAAAATGGTATGCTTCATAGTAGTGGTGATAATATCCTTCGTCAGCATGGTTATGAACCAAATATGACAAAGCTTACTAAGATATATGTTGCTGATAATGCTGAACCAGACGGAACAACATCATATACAATTAAAGCAGATGTATTCTATTATTGTAGTTATACACTTGATGGTGAGTTTGCAGAAGCACAGTTATCATATAATGTATTCGCTCAGACTTTTAAGACTGAGAAGTGTCCAGATATTTATTTTGAGTATCAGCCATTCGTAGTGGAGATGGCAGAATCTGGATTAGGTTCATATGATGTTACTTATGCAGCAGATGACTTTATTCTAATCGATAATTATGTTGAGACAGAAGAAGATGGAGAGCCAAAGGTAAAGTTATATATTTACAAGCCACATCTAGACGCAATTAATGTTGCATCTGGAGCAACAGGTGATGATTATGAGAAAAAAGATAATTACACTTATACAACTATAGCGCCATCTGCTGATGATTTAGCTTCAGAGGCTGCTTATAAACAGTTTTTACTTGATAATTCGGTGGCGATTCATGTTGCGAAAGCAAATGACTCTGTGTCAAATGTGAAGATATTTACAAATCTTAACACAGAAGATAATGGAGATAAGTCACAGTTCTTCGATGATGCAGATGCATTTGGTTCTTTCACTTTTGTAAAATCTGATAACACAGCTTTTGCGTCATCACCTAAGGTTGATTTCGATAAGGCACTTATTAAGCCAATTAGCGAAGATACTCGTTATGATGACAGATTAAGAACTGTAACAATTACTTTGATTCCTATTGAAACTGATGACGCTGGAAATGAAGTAGTAAGAGACGATGCAAATACAGTTATTCTTACTGGACCAAAGGGGGAAAAATAGTTGAAGAAAATTAAAAAGCTATTTAAAAAATTAAATAACAATGGCTCCAGTATGGTAATGGTAATTGTTGCTTTGGCATTTATAGGAATTATTGTAGGTGCGCTCCTTTCAGCAGTAGGTTATTCTTACAGACTTAAGCTTCAGGATTTAAATTCTAGAGATAATTTCTATTATGTTGAGCAGGCAATGAATGAAATCTATGCCGGAGTTGGTTCCGAAGTAGTAAGCGATATGCAGGACGCATATGTTTATACTGTAGAGAACATGGTTTCATATGATTTTGAAACAAAAACTTATGTAACAAAAGGAAAAGATGTTGTACAGAAAGATTTTGAAGACAGATTCATGTCCTATGTACAGAATAATGAACTTTTCAAGAATGATAAGATTGCAGACACTCTTGAAAGTTTTATAACTAATGATTCAGTAGTGCTTGATAGAAGTAAGGTTTACGTTGAAGTTGAGAGAAATGACCCTGAAGATACTAGCAAAGTAACAAAGATCATTATCAGAGATGTAACCTTAACAAGAACTCAGGATTATGGTAAGAATGTAGCATCTGGTTCATATACTCAGACAATTTCAACAGATATAGAAATTGGAGAGCCAGATTTTGAAGTACTTTTCAATGCAACTAATGATGATTATGCAAATATCTTTAAGTATTCAATGGTTGCAGATATGGGTATAGAGGTTGTGCAGCCTTCTACACCACTTACAATTGCAGGTAATATTTACGCTGCATCAGACTATTACAATAAGAAGTATAATGAGAGTACTTATGTTGTAGATGAGGAAGGAAATTATACTGTAAGTGATAGTGACAAGAAGTTTGAAAGTGGAATAGTTTATAGTGTTTCAGGAACAGATGAGGACGGAGCTCCTACATTAGTTCAGGAATCAGCTGATAAGTACACACATGGAAGTGTTACTTCTAAATTATATAGTACTACTCCATTATTCAATATGTATTATAATCAGTATTCAACAGCAACAGGTCCAGCCTTTGCTGGTAGTGGAGACTGGTTTGATGGTGTACTTGAAAGAAGTATGTATTCAGGATTATATGTAGATGGTTCAAATGTTACTATAATGGCTGATATGGTAATTGTACCAGGTACTATGGCTGTTATGGATGAAGGTACACTTTCAGTATATGGTAAGAACGGTAGTCTTACTGCAGAGTCTGAGATTTGGACAGATAACATAGTGTTAGGCGGCGCAAGTGAGAAGAAGGAAGTTACCGATGCTCTTGAGACAAAAACAGAGTATTCAGGAGCTTCAGCAATATTAAAGGCTAACGCATATGTAAAAGATGATACTGAGCTTAATGCTTCGGGATCAAACTTCTCCTTAAATGGTAGCTATTTCGGATATGGTGACAGTACTGAGAGAGATGAAAGAGTATTTGTACCAACAGTTGATGCCAAAAATTTCCAGGTAACCTATTATGAGGGCTGGGAGGAATTGACCGAAAACAGAGGACATTATAACAGTTCAGCAATTATTGTAAATGGTCAACAGTCAACTCTTGACTTGGAGCAGACAGAGACAATTTACCTTGCAGGTCGTTCATATATTGAATTATCTAAGGATGTAACACCTGTTGAGGAGGATGTTACTGTTGGAGAGGAAACAAAGAAGACTGTTTCTGAGACATATGCATTCCTTCCGGAAACAAATAATTTCCTAACTGCAGATGCAGATGATACAGTATCATTAAGAGATTATAAGACTGGTGAGAGTATTTCACTTAAGACTAACCAGCTTGCATATATCCCAGTTATGTATGCGGGAATGCCAGAAGCAGTATATGATAGTAATAAATCGTTCCTTTATTTTGAGGCTGAGCTACATGTAGGTCTTAGGGATAGTGCTTTGTTCGAGAAGTATTTCCCTGTAGCAGTATTTGAGGATTATAAGATTCCTTGTGTAATGCAGGAGGTATCTGGCAAAAAGTATTATTATTATGATTTTGAATCTGCACATGATATTATGTGGAGATACAATGAGGGAAGAAACACACTTGAACAATTCCGTACTACATACCCATCAGCTCAGTATTATGCAGCTGCATTCATAAAGGATTATGTGGCAGAGCTTAATGATGAGGATAGTCTTATAAGAGAATTCCTTACAGATATTGGTAATTTTGAAGAATTAGAGTTTGATGCTGGTGAGATTATTCTTCCAGATTATGAACTCAATCCATTTGTAAGTATATATTCAAGTGGTGCAATTACTACAAAATACGATACTACATTTGAGATTATTCAGTCAGAAGATTGGAATCAGACTGCTTTAGCGTCATTGTTAACTTCAACTAATAATGACTATAATAGTGGACTTGATCTTGAAACAATGGAAAGAGTACAAGAGTCAGGATATTATTCAAGTGCATACGAGCTCTCAAATGATTTTGAAATGGAGTACAACTTAGTTAAGTGGAATTTAGGTCACTATGAAGCTACTTCAGATCAGAATGAGGCAATGCGTAATATCAATGAGATTGCATATATTAAGGAACTTGTACAAGATGAGGATTTTGGTGAGGCTTCAATTACACCAATTAATAAATTCCTTAATATTGAGGAGATTACTAGTAGTACTAATATAGTACCTGCTATTAATGATGGAGATTCAGGATCAGGAGTTCTTGATCTTGACTCAGGATATTCAGTTTGGGTAAGTGATGAAGATGTTACTATAGAGGCAAGAACAGGGGATAATGGCGTTGTAAGAGGTGTTGTTGTTACAAAGGGAGATGTATTCTTCCATGAAGATGTTACAAGCTTTGAGGGTCTTATCGTATCAGGTGGTAAGGTATTCATCACAGAGAATCTTTCTAAGATGTATTCAAGCCCTGCAATATGTCAGGCGGTACTTAGAGAGTGTCAGTTACTTGGAACTGATAATGCAAAGACAGTACTCAACCTTTTCAAGGGTTATGAAGTAGGCGAAACTGAAGAGGATGGCGCAGGTAGTGTGGCATCACCTACAGATTCTTCAGAGGCTAAGACAATTGATAACATTGATTATTCAGATGTTTGTAGATTCAGCAACTGGATGAAGAATGTAGAATAGAGGTGCCTATGAAGAAGAGAAGAATGAAAAAACTAAACAATAAAGGTTATTCTTTAGTTGAGTTAATTATCGTTATTGCAATCATTGTGGTGCTTACTGCAGCCGCAATGATTACAATGACAGTTATGCACTCAGCAAAGGCTAAAGAGGCAGCCATAACATTTGATTCAGAGCTTTCTGAATTAATAAAAAATTCAAAGAGTAAAGCATGTGATGCTAATGTAGATGGCAAGATTGATGATGCAGACGAAGGATATTCTTTTGGAATCAGACTTCATAAAGATGGAAACAAGTGCTATTTACAGGATGTATTAGTAAAAGACGGACTTTATGTCCAAGATGATACATATGAAGAAGCTAACAATGTTAACGATGGAAAAGGAATTAGCCTTTCATCATACGTATATGTAAAATATACTGATCTCGACGGTAATGTTATTACTATTGGCGAGAATTCAGGGGATGAGGTATTAATTGCCTACAAAAAGGATGGAACTTGTTTTTCAGGATATGGAATGTATGAGTTCATCAGAACTAGTGGTGGCGATCAGGTAGCAAGTATGACTCTCAACAAAAATGGAAGTCATAAGTCAAATTAATATAAGGAGGGATAAACTGTGAAAAGAATTAAAAATAACAATAGCGGTTTTACTCTCGTGGAGTTAATTATTGCTATGGCCGTTTTAGCTTTTCTTATGACAGCTATTGGTTCTCTTATGGGAAGTAGTATTGCTAGTCATAAAAAACAAAAAGCAGAAATTCAGGTACATAACTCAGCACAGCAGACATATGATCAATTAACAGATTCTATTATGCAAGCTAAGGAAGTTGTAGTGATTGGCTATGAAGTAGCTACACCATATGACTTTGCCGTACCGGGAGAAGATGTTGGTGCTACACCAACTTTGGTATGTTATGTTAAAAGTGAGGAAATGAAGGACTTTATTGCTGATAATCCTTCTGTATATTATACAGATGACGTGGCATCTATAGGTGCAAGTAATATTAGACTTTTTTCTGAATTTGACACAACAAAGACCTTTTATGTAAAACAATTGTCAATTAAAACATCAGTACCATTAGATATGACAGCTGTTCCAGCAACATTGATTAAAGCTGATACAGCAGATTATTATGATCTTCGTGATCCTATGTCTGATGGAGGCCTTGAGGTTGTACGAATTTATAAGAACACAACAGCTTCAGGATTAGATGCTTTAAGTCAAAAAGACAACTTGTTTAACACATATGTTTTTGAAGGTAATTGTATGTATTATGGAAGAGAGTACAGTTTTATGACTACCAATAATGATTCATACATACCTTATGACAAACATAACTGGTTATACAATGATGGCTTGAGTTATGTTAAAACTACAGGAGCAGGTGCTTATGATATTTCTGCATGTACATTAACTGTTGATGCAGAGAATGGAGCAATAGGCATTGAGCTTATGTACAATAACAGAAATATGACATACACAACTCAAGGAATGGTAAACATAAGAAATTCTTATGTATTAAAGGGAAAGGATAATTAAGGAGGTAAAGCAAAGTGAAAAGAAATTTAAAAGTTACAATTTCTGCTCTTGCAGTAATGCTTGTTATGGCTTTAACTGTTACCGTTGTATCCTTCTCTCTTGCTGATAATGAGAACAAGGGTGAACTTGTGGATGAGGCAGCTTTTGTTGCTGCAGCAGTAGATACAAACACTAATATTGATAACATTATTGAGAATTCTTATATGACAGGAGAAGGTGCTGATCCTATATATAGAATTGTTGAAATTGGTTCAGGAAATCCATCAAGCTTAAAGGCGTTGGTAGAAAATGGTGGATTTGAGAATTTTGTAATCAATGGTAATACAACGTTAGATAGTATAACAATTACTGATGCTGAGGGTCTTGAATCAGAGATTCCAGCAATTATGAATGCAGAATGTATTACATATGAGTTCTTCAAGGCATCTGACGTTGAAGATAGTAATGAGACAGCCTTAGCAGCTATTTCAAAAGCGGACTTTATATATGTAAGCAACGATTCATCTAGTCCATATAGTACTTCAAATGATATGGGTGAGGAATTATACAATATCCTTCATACATATGCAGTTGGAGATTATAAACCATTTATAATTGATGATATTGGTGATTCAGATAGCTCTGGAAATGGTGGCGAAGGTGGTAACGTTGGAAATACATATAGTATGTCAGGGCTTGTTACTAATGTGTTTGATAAGACAGGTAAGCGTTATTATACATTCAAGTGGAATACTGCTACACATACTGCAGAAGAATTCTTAACTCACGTTAATGGTTCACCTTATTTGGGTATTAATGGTGATAAGAAGGCAGATAGATGGACAAAAGTTACTGCTAAAGCAAATATAACAGATGGTGTATTAGCAGAGGATGCAGTAAAATATGACATGGCTGAAGTGTTAGTTATATCTAATGGAACTCAGTCAATGGCCCCAGCTATTTTTGCAGATTTTGATGCACCGCTTACTGATGTTGTAGATTTAACAGGAGCAGATATGACTGGAGAAATCTATGATATTAAGACTGGTGATAAGTTATTGTATCGTAATGGTTATAATGCTAGATACGATCGTCCAGAGTATGTAAGAGTAACAGAGGTACTCATCAGTGATTTAGCGGACGTATCACTTGATAGTTATGATTTAGTAATTATCGAGCCAGATTGTAATGTTGAAATTACAGATGCTGTCTACAAGAAATTTGCGGCAGCAATGTATGGTAGTGTTAATATGATTTATCCAGCTTCACTTTCTACTGG
>SVEI01000044.1 GCA_015057445.1 Lachnospiraceae bacterium
ACCTAATGTATGTCCTGTAGCATCAACTACATACCACTTTCTTTCAATGTTTGATGGGCTTGCCATAAAGCTCTTCATTGTGGTTCCTCCTTAATTAAACTAAAATGTAAATTGTATGTTAATACATTCTCTCCGGGGCATTGGCTAGAATATATTATTCATCTTCTTATAGAAAAGCGCGCAAAAATAGCGTGAATTTCCACGTCAACATTTGATATTATATTATACGGGGCCGGCTGTGTCAATGAATTTTTTTACAAAAAATGTATCTTTTTTCAAGCATTTGGCCGGTTTCCCTATATAAAGTGTTCCCATTATCCGTTGTACTAAATATTGTGTCTTATCTTGTCCGCACTTTTATACTATTTCAAATATTATTGCGTTTATTTAGCAACTATATATTGTTGCAATATGTTCTCGTATCCAAATTTCTCCGCAGTTTTTATACAGTCAACCATAACATCCGCGTCCATTGTTATATTATTTATATACCTACTTCTATCTTCCCCATATTCTTCTTCAATTTCATCACACAAACTACTTAACATATGTTCAATTTTCTCTTGATATTCGATTTTAGAAAAAATATATATGGTATATATGTAGCTTGCATTATTCGCTAATACACATGCTACACCTTCACCAGCTCCATCTAAGATATATACTTGCTCTGAACCATCTCTATAAATCACCGAATTCTTATCCTTAGATACACAAAAAATATCACATAAACTATCAATGATAATGTTCATATATTCATTTTCAAATATAAAATAATACAACAAACTTTTCATACTTTTACCTATAGGTACTCAATTCCCACCAATGTAAGCCCACAAGCCTCTGCCTTTGGTCCTGCTGCCGCTCTATCTCGAGCCGCAAGTATCTCTTTTACATGCTCTGGCTCGTACATTCCCATACCACATTTAAGCAGGGTGCCCATTATAATTCGCACCATATTATATAGGAAGCCGTAGCCCTTAATGGTCATAGTGACCATATTCCCCTCTTGGGAAAATGTTATCTCTGTAACACGTCTCACAGTATTTTCAACCTGGGTTCTAGTCGAACAAAACGACTTGAAATCATGCTCTCCCACCAAATAATTTGCAGCCTGTTGCATCTTATCTATGTCAATATTATAATATACAAATTTGGAATAAAGTCTCACCATAGGGTTTGGAAATCTTGAATTCCATATCCTATATTGGTAAGTTTTAATGGTGTCGCAAAACCTAGGATGGAAATCCTCTGCCACCTCACAAGACTCCTGAATACGAATATCATCAGGAAGTCTCTGGTTAAGTGCAAATGAAATCTTCTCTGCAGGTATTCTGGTTTCTGTGTCGAATACAGCCACATTTCCCAATGCGTGAACACCTGAATCCGTGCGGCTGGCCCCTATAACCTTGATGTCCTCCTTAAGTAGGTCTGAAAGCTCCCGATTCAATATTTCCTCAATTGTTATTCCATTATCCTGTATCTGCCAACCATGATAGTTTGTACCATCGTAGGCAACGATTAATTTTACTCTCTTCATTATGTCTCCATCCTATAGCAGGCCTAGATTCTCGATTTCCTGCTTCTTGCTCTGCATTCTATGTAAATCCTTCGAACAGTAGGTTATTTCCTTGGCAATCTCCTGTCTTTTCTTATATAACGGAGTTATACTGTGTGTAAATGCATAATCTCTAATCTGCTTATTATCGTGCTCCACAAGATAGCTTACAACAGGTTCCTTGCATTCTTTTATCAGCCACAACATGTACGGCAACATAATCACACACCAAACTGCTCCTAGTATATGCATAACAACTCCTTTAAAAAGACTTACAATTATAGTCAGTATAATTCCCACTAACACATAGGAGATAACCTTATCTCTTACATCAATTATTCCAAGGTCTATATCGATTATCTTATCTTGAATTTCTTTGTATTCTCTCTCTAGTCTATATTGCTCACCTTCAAGTTTCTTTATCTCCTTTTCGCAGATTCTAAGCATTTCTTCAGCTTGAACACCAGTTACCTCGTCCTTTTTAAGAGCAAATGAACCCAAGCCACTTCCAGCATTTTTTGTGTCTTCCGCACCACCGTCATTTCCTAGCAATGAATTAGCCTTCTTCTCAAGTAGCTGACTGCGAATAAATAATTCTCTCTCTCGCTTCTTACTTGATAGTTGGGCAATCTCCTTATTAACTGTTTCTATCTGAGCCTGAAGTACAGATATTTTTTCTTCTGACTTTTGTCTTTCTACCTCAAATGTTACAACGCCTCTTTCTTCATCCCTATTTTTTCCAAAGGGATTAAGCTTACCCAGCATCTTTATCTCTGGTATCCACAATCTTACGCTTATATATCCACAAAATATAAGTCCAAGTAAGGACACTAGCATACATATCATAGAAGCGATATTATACTCTCTTTTTATATCTATTACAGAATATATCAATATATATATACACCCTATCACAACCAGGGTATAAGGTATTATGTACATCATCCTTGTCCTGGATTTAGACGCAGTTAATTTTCTTCTCTTGTGAATATATTTTAGTTTAAACTCCTCATTGCAAAGCTCTAAATCAAGCATGGTCTTACTTTCCTTACATCTATTTAGACGATCCGAAACCTTTATTAATTCATTATCTTCGCACAACGCTGTATCCCAATTCATATTTTCCCCTCACACAGTGTTCATTTACCTAATACTATAGCCTAAAATTTTACAACCAAATATACACCTAAGGCTACTATCAGTAGCACTATCACATATCCTATCACATCTTTACCATCATATACAAGTGGCTTAAGCTTTGTCCTTCCCTTGCCGCCTGTATAACAGCGTGCATCCATTGCCTCGCCCAAATTAGAAGCCCTATCTATAGAATTTTGAAACAGTGGAACTAACACCTTACTCATAGCTTTAAGTCTCTTAATTGGTCCACCCTTTTTAAAGGATGCTCCTCTCGCTTCCTGAGCCTTCATTATTCTATCTAACTCCTGACTAAGCACTGAGAGAAATCTCATGGCAATAGTTATCCCCATAGCCACATTTCCACTTAGATGAAAGCATTTTTCCAAACCATCTGTAAGCTCTGTTGGGGTTGTGGTGTACATCAATAGTGATGACATAAATATCATCAACACCATTCTCCATACCACAAAACCAAACTTAATCAACCCTTCTGTTGTAGCAGTCAGACCTAATATGCTCACCCCTCCTGTGCCTGGTGTGGTAAATATATTTATGGCGGAGCAAAGCACCACCACCACCAATATACTTCTACATCCCCTAACCATATGGCTTACTGGAACCTTGCTTAATAACACTGCAACTGCAAATATAACTGTAAGCATACCGAACAGAGCTACATTTCTATCTAGCAAAAGTAATATTATATATGCAATTGTAGCTCTTATCTTAAGTCTTGGGTCCAGTCTGTGAATTAAGGAATCTACACTATAATACTGCCCAAGAGTTATGTCCTTTAACATGCTTACTTTAGCTCCTTATACACTTAATAATATTCTCCATGCCTTTAATTCTATCTGTCTCAACACAATCTACTGGCATCCCAGCTAATCTAAGCTGTATCAGCAGCTGCATAATGACAGGAATATTGGCCATAGCACCCGAGCTAGGGATTTGTACTTTTTTAGCGTCTAGTTCTTCCACATTTCCAGTATGGATTTTAGAGAATTCGTCCCACCACTGCTTGTAAAAGCCCATAGCCACATCACCATCGTAACTAAGTTTTCCATCATCTAAAACTATTAATCTATCCGCTCTGTTAGCAATAGCTTCCACATCATGACTAACCATGATAATCGTTATTCCTGCATCCCTATGAAGGGCATCGATAATATCAAGCATTTCTCTCTTCCCAACTGGGTCTAAACCAGAGGTTGGCTCGTCTAATATGAGGTATTCTGGTTTCATAGCTAGAACTCCTGCTAAGGCAACCCTTTTCCTTTGACCTCCACTAAGTTTATTTATAGGCATATCATAGATGTCATCTGGTAGCCCTACTAACTTAATGGCTTCATATGCACGTTTTTCAGCTTCAACCTCACTTATTCCCACATTTCTAGGGCCAAACACTACATCCTCATATACATTTTTACCAAAGAGCTGTTGGCTTGCGTACTGGAACACGTAACCAATCTTACATCTTAGGGCTTGTATGTCTGTAGTTCTATCGTTCACATCAATTCCATCTACATAAACAGTTCCTGTCATAGGCTTAAGCAATGCAGGAATATGCTGTAACAGGGTGGATTTTCCTGTTCCTGTGGAACCAACCACTGCCACATACTCACCCTTACCCACACTAAATGATATATCCTCTAAAACTTTTTTCTTTCCATATCCACAGGTAAGCTTATCCACTAATATTGCATTTACCGGGTCTATCTTCCTATGCTCTACCATTGGCTGTGGCATCTTAACATTAAGCTCGAAGGAATAAGGATGCTCCTTTTTTATTCGAGCCACTATCCCCTCCACAGTAAATATACTCTTATCTCTTATAACATTATTCTCTAGAAGGACCTCCCTAATTTTCACTATCTCAGGGTAGTCCAATCCATATTCGAAAAGATTACTGTCTTTTGAAAATATACTTTCCTTCCTACCCTTTGCAACCAGTTTGCCTTGATGAAGCAGATAGATAGTATCTGCCACAAGAAGCTCCTCCATCATATGGGTAATCATAATTATGGTGATGCCTAATGTCTCATTAAGCTGCTTCATAGTCTTAATAATCTCCAATCTGGACTTTGGGTCCAGCATACTTGTGGATTCATCTAAAACTATGCACTGTGGTTTCATTGCAAGAACACCTGCAATTGCTACCTTCTGCTTTTCTCCACCGCTAAGCTCATTGATTCTTCTATCAGAGAATTTTTTTGCCACGTCAGCACCATAAGCTACAAGTCCAGCCTGTTCCACGGCATCTATAACTCTATCCCACAATTCCTCCTGGGCAACGCCTAAATTTTCCGCTCCAAATGCAACGTCCTCAGACACAACACTTCCTATAATCTGATCATCCGGATTCTGAAACACCATACCTACAGTTCTTCTTATTTCCAGAATATTATCTTCATCCAAAGCATCTTTACCACCAATATAAACTGTACCCTCTATAGGAACTAACAGTCTGTTTAATATCCTGGCAAATGTACTTTTCCCCGAACCATTCTTGCCACAAACTCCTATAAATTCTCCCTTCCTTGCATCAAAATTAATCCCACGGATAGCGTTAATCATATCTGTGAGATTACCTTCTTCATCTCTATCAAAATATTCAAATGCAAGGTCGCGAATTTTTATCATACCCAGTTCTCCATAATGCAACAAAGCAACCACTTCTTCACTGAATTAGTGCCAGCAGTTGCTTTCATTTGCTTTATTATATCAAATTATATCTATATTGCAATTAATTATTTATTCCAAAAATAATCTTTACGCAAAAACAGCTTTTTCCTCCAATTCTTTATACGTTCCATGTTCAACAACTGTTCCCTTGTCCATGACATATATATAATCACAGCTACGTATCTCCTCAATCTTATGAGCTATAACCACTCTAGTCAAATTGTCTGAAAATCCATCTATCATCTTATTTATTCTCTCTTGTGTAATCATGTCAAGATTGCTAGTAGCCTCATCCATAATGAGTATTTTCGGTTTTCTAAGCAAAGCTCTCGCTATTGCAAGTCTCTGTTTTTGTCCCCCCGACAGATTATTTCCATTTTCCTCAATAATGGTGTCATACCCAAATGGAAGGGAATTTATAAACTCATCCAAGTAGCATTTTTTGCACACTTCCTTAATTTCATCATCAGATATACTATCATCTCCCAATCTTAAGTTATTAGTTATAGAATCCGAGAACAAAAATACATTTTGAGAAATGTATGCAACATTTTTTCTCATCAAGCTCTTTGATATATCCGCCACATTCATATCACCTATAGTAATAGAACCTTTTTCAGGTTTATAGAATGTCATTAACAGCTTGATAAGAGTTGTTTTACCACATCCATTTTCTCCCACTATTGCAACCTTCTTGCCTTCTTTTATATCCAAGTTTACATTGTCTAAGCTTAGCTTTCTGCTGCCATATCTAAAATCAATATTTTCAATATGTATATCTCCACTAGGCATATCTGATTCTTGGCAGTTCATTTCCTCCACCTCAGTATCTAGCACATCATTTAATCTTTCCCCCGCAACTATAGCAGTTTGTAAAGTTGGCTGTAGATTAATTAAATTCTCAACAGGTTCAAGAAAGAATTCAAGAAGATAATAAAATGTCATCAATATTCCTACAGTAATCTTATCCTCGATACATAAATATGCACCTACCCATAGGAGTACCACAATTCCAACAGATGAAATCAGAGACACCAAAGCTTCCTGAATACTAAACACAACTGACCCCTTTACGATTTTATCTGTAAGACCCTTAAACATTTTTCCAGTTGTAAGCTTTGCTCCATCTTCATATCCGTATGACTTTATGGTTTCTATTCCTTCTATTGATTCCTTAAGATAAGAAGTTACCTGAGCGTCTTCCTCCATTATCTCGTAATTTATTCTTCGTATAGGTTTTACAAAGCAAAACATTACAAGTCCATATAGTAGCAAAATTACAAGTGTAACAAAAAACAACAAATGATTCATACAAAACAGGTATATACCACAAGCCACCGCCATAATTGAATCAAGCATTATAGTGAGCGTAGTTGTAGAAATAGCCTGTCTTATGTTTTCTGTATCCGAAAATCTAGATATTAATTCTCCAGTTTTTCTTGTACCAAAAAATCCAATTGGCAAATCAATTAAATGATCATAATAATCCAAAGTTAATGGAACAGCTATTTTCTTTCCCATTAAAGCAAGCAAATATCCACGAACTATTCTAATAACAAATGACAATACATACAAAACTATAACTGATATACACACAGTATTAAGATTAGAAAAAATCACATCTAGTTTTTCCTGCATCTTATCAATGAATGTTTTATTTTCGTTCTCGTTTACAACATCTGACTCATGAACATGTCCATCTTCACATTCTGGATCTTCACACACTTCATCTGTATCTGTCCCATGTACATGTTCTTCATCACATTCTGGGTCCTGGCAGGCTTCAGTATACTCTCCACTAACATCTCCTACAGCTATAGCATCATCTACAACATATTGGAAAACTGTAGATCCAAACAAATTTACAGCTATCATAATAATAGATGCCAAAAATATGAATCCTAACGTTTTCTTTTGTACTGTTATATATTTAAAAAACTTACGAAAGCTTCCTTTTCTCTCATTCCTAGGTTGAAATGTATCATTTGGACAAAAGGTTATAATCTGCCCTTGCCACTGTTTTTCAAACATTTCATATGTCATCTTTTCAATTCTATCTTTTCCTGGGTCTCCAATTATAAACCCCTTTTTATTAACACCATACACTACTATGTAGTGTTCAAAATCATGCTCATTTACAATTCTGGCAATAAACGGAAAACTGATTTCTCTCTTTCCTATACCCTCTGCCAACTCCTCATTACTACCTTCTAAAGCATCAGCATCAAGTCCGAGCTTCTTAGCACCTGACACAATGCCGTATATATTAACTCCATTTCTATCGACCTTAATTAACTCTCTGAACTGTGCTATCTTTAATTTCAAACCATAGAATTCACTTATCATAGAAAGACATGCCGCCCCACAGTCCTTCTCATCATGTTGTTTTACGTGCGGAAATTTCATATTGTATTCCTTCTCCTTCATATTTTTTATAAAAGCGGGCTTAACCATTATCACCCGCTTTTTATATTATGTATTATATATTACAACTGATAGCAGTAATACATTGTTCTCCAGCAAGTTGAAATACCATGCTTTCTCTTACAATGAGACTTGATTGAAAATTTAGAACCTAACTTTGTACCACAGATATTGCACTTATAATATACATAGCAGTGCATCTTTCCTCCATTAGCTTCCATCATGTTTTCCATTGTCATTGACTTCATTAATAATTCCTCCTAAATAATAAAATATTTTGTTGTAGGTTTATACCCCATATGAATGTCTAAGAGTCGTAACAAATTTAACTCAATGGTAAAATCAAATCCATTGCGAATCTCCCCTTCAATTCACAATGCATTTTTACCTCTACAACAAAAAAACCACAAGCAACTTGTGGTTTATTTTGCGCAACCTTAGGTTTCAATCGGCTATTTACAAGGGTTTTAAGGCATTTTTTATTATATAATTATTTTTCTCCCACTGTAGACATATTGAAGATTATCTGTCATTATTTCCTTCATAATGTCAAATGGTTCCTCTCCTGTACAATGTCCAGTATAAAATGTTGTGTTCATTGTTTTAAGTTCCTGGGCTATAGCTCTAATGTTTGCCTCATCAGCCTGACTATATCCGTTTTTCTTCATAAGATGAAATCCACTAACAACCACATCTGGGTCACAACTATATATTTTTTTAAATTCATCTAATATATTTAGTATTCCATTATGGGCACAACCGGATATTAATATCTTCTTTCCATCATCCTCAATCACCACATACTGCTCATGACTAAAATCGTCTTGGACAAATGTATAGTTTCCTGTACCATCCTGTTTCCCCTGTCCTTCTTCGTCAGTCATAATACGTCTTGTAAGCTCCAGATTTCCTGATGGAAAATGTCTTCTACCTTTTACCCCAGCAAACACACTAATCTCATCATCTATTCTCACATTACCATCTACAAACTTTACCTGCGGTAATTCAAGTATTTCCTTATCTATACCGATATATTTCTCCAATGTATCATTGGTATGGTAATAGTCTCCACCTGCGTTTATTTGCATATAGATTGGTGCCCTATTATTAATCTTAGAAAATGTCATCAATCCGCCAGAATGGTCATAATGACCATGACTGAGCATAGCTACATCAACACTAGATAAATCCACTCCCAATGTTTTTGCATTTTCTGCAAATGCACCAGACTGTCCTGCATCTATTAACATCTTATGTTTTCTAGTCTCCACATACAAACTAAAACCATGCTCCGAAAGCATATTATCTGATAGTGCTGTATTTTCCATTAAACATACTATTTTCATACGTAACCTCTTTCTTGCCAAATCATATAATTTTGCTAGGTGTGACACACCTGTTGTACTTGTTCTAAATAAAAACCAGATACCACACGTTCTAAGTGATATCTGGTTTATATGTACTATGAAAATAGATCTGAGAAGAAGTCACCAACACCAGAGCTTACAGTTTCATAAGCAGAACCCATTCCATCTACGAAATCATTAAAGCCTTCCTGAGCTCCGTCTACAAAATCGTTAAAACCTTCCTGTGCATTGTCTACAAAGTTTTCAAAACCTTCCTGTGCTCCATCTACAAAATCATTAAAGCCATCCTGAAGTTCTCCAAAACCATACTGAACGTCTGCAGCAAAGTCTTCAAATCCTTCCTGGATATTCTCTATGTTAGATTGAAGTGTTCCTACTGTCTCGTCTAAGTAATCACAGATACCTTCCACTATAACTCCATCTACAATGTACTCATCGATTAACTCTCCAGTTAATTCAGTGAGATAATCCTTTGTTGCAGTTACTGCATCTGGAATTTTGCTAACTGTTTTATATATAAATCTTTGTGTTTTCTCAGATTGGTTAGAAACCCAGTCGTCTAATTTGGTAACCTGCTTATTAACCCAATCCATTGCCTCATCAACCTTAGGGCTAATCCACTCGTCCACTTTATCCACCTGACGTGAAACCCACTTACCAGCATCATCGATTGCATCATCAATCTTAGAGAATACTTCATCAACATTTTTAAATGCGCCTCTAGCCTTATCAATAAGTGCAGCGCCACCTTCTACCAACTCATCTAGATAAGGCGCAATCTCATCTGTGTGCTTTAATAAGTCAAGTCCTGGTACAATAGCTAATACGTCTATAAGCAATGAGCCTGCTTCAGACCACTCTGGACCATCTTTGAATAAATTATATATATCTCCACAGATATCTCTTATATCTGCAGCTGTTCCTACATATGGTACAAATCCTAAAGCAACGCTACCAGCAATTCCTAAAAGATTAGAATCATCAGTAAAATTACCAAGTAAAATCTGGCTAAGTGAATCAAGTAAGTAATCACCTACTCCACCTTCTTCGTCAGCACTGTTATCATGACGACCACCGCCGCCGCCACCGCCACGGCCACTATCAGCGTCACCATCTCCACGGTGTCTTCCACCGCCACCATGCTCTCCGTCACGTGGCATAGAACCAGAAGTTCCACCACCAAGCAAGAATTCCTCTTCAGTTTGATACTGTTTGATAATATTGCGAAGCGCTATCCCTAAAGCGTCGCTTTCATCTCTTTGGGTCATACACTTTTGCTCTAAAAATTCTAGACTAGCTTTTATGGAAGCTGCACCACAACCAGATAAGTTAAGTCCTGAATTTGCAGATCCAATCTTCTTAGCTGCACTATAGTTATTAGATGCAGTTTCTTTTAAATTGCTTTCTGCTTTTGACATATTAACCAGTGACACACTAAATTGATCCATTATTCTACCTCACTTTCTGCATTGTCTGCTACATTTTCTGCTACATTTTCTGTGGTCTCTTCTGCCACATCCGCTACTCCATCATCAGCTGTTTTTTCTCTAGTTCTTGCATCCTTAAGTAATGTACGGAAATGTAATTCCTCCACATCCTGGAAACCAATAAAGTATATCATCTGAATATCTTCATGGTTAAATAAGAACACCTTTTTTGAGTTTAAGAAACCTTCCGGATACATACAACCTATATAGTCATATTCTTTGTTATCAGTTACGGATACTTGTCTTCTACCATAAATCATAAAGCGCTTTGCACTATCTTTAACAAGCACTATACTTCCAATTGGTAAATAGTTTTTTGCCGCCATATTACTCCTCCTTTTATGCAATAATCCCCCTGTATAACAGATAGTTAAAGTGTAATATATTTTATAATATCAGTCAATATTTTAATAATTAAATTAACTAATCTTAACCTTCTATCTCCACAATTCTCTTACTGGTTCTATAAGTAGCCAGCATATATCCTCCGTAAAGCGCCGCCATAAGAGCCGCTGTCACGCAGATTCCCCAGAATGGACTTCCACTAAGGAAGGCCGACATAGCAAACTCTGCAAACCTCATGCCGAATATTGAGTGGATTATTGCCACTACAAGTGGAAGTGTAAAGTATACTCCAATCTGAGCAAATAATGCTTTTCTAAGCATCTTATGGTCGCTACCAATCTTCTTAAGAATCTCATATCTTCCTGTTGAATCTATGGACTCAGAAAGTGCCTTAAGCGCAAGTAATGCAGCGCTTGCAATCAGGAATACAATACCCATGTATATAACTACAAATGTAGATAAAAGTGTAAGTCCATTGCTTGACTCAACTATGGTAACCTTGGTTCCTATAGTCATTGGTGGAAGGTAATCTAGGTCATCATAATTCATCTCCCAGTACTTTTCAGTAACATCAAGAAGTCTTTGCTCAATATCCTTCTTTTCCTTCTTGCCATCTACATTGAAATTTCCTGCCATAAGATATCCTGAAGTCTTACCGGCACCTTCAAGGCTTGCTACCACCTCATCAGGAACAACAACTACACCTGTATTTGTAGAACCACCTGACATAACTATAAAGCCATTTTTGCATTCCTTAGCCCCAGGCTTTAAGATGTATCCACCACAGTCTATAGTCTGACCTGCTGCCATAGCATCATCTCTAAACTGCTTAAAGCTCTCAAAATCGCACACTATCTCATACTCATCAACACCAAGCTCTATCTCCCTAGCCCCATACAAGGCTGCCAATCTATTATAATCCGACACTGCAATAATATTTTCCTTAGTTTCCCATCTTACTGCTGGAAATTGCTCACTAGCCACATCTTTTATATCCCCCAGGTTGCTTCCCCAGGTCATATTCTCAAGCTGATATACAGGAAGCTCCACCATATCATCAGCAGCCCACTCACTAGTAGGCATACCCTCTTCCTCAACTAACTGACTAACAGGCTTTGTACCTGTCATCATCATACTGTAGTCAACAGGTGTACTGTCCTCCACAATAGTTTGCAAATCATGAGCTATAGAAAAGCCTGATGCAAAGGTACATATTGTTACAAAAAGCATAAGACAGATAATTGCCATAGTAATGGCTGATGAATTAATACTGTTGCAAAACTGTCTTATAACAAATGAATTCAAGTTCTTATTATAAAGCTTTTTACACCCTCTTAGTGCTGATAACAAGAAGCCTGACATAGACCAGAAAATCAATACAGTAGATACCACACCTACTAATATATGTCTAATTATTTCCGACTGGTTCAAATCCCTTGTACAAAAGCCCACTCTGTAATATGCATACCCCAAAGCTACTGCTGACACAATAAAAATAATAGTTGATATCACCGGATTCTTCAGCATCTGCTTCTCCGTTTTCTTACCTGCAGAAAGTAGGTCTATAAGTTTATATTTTGATATAGACACTCCATGGAACACTATAACCACAAGATAAATCACGGCGAAGTTAATTGCAGTCTTAAGCAAAGCACCACCTGACACTGTAAATGCATAAGCACTCATATCAATCTCAAAGAATTTGCCCACTAATATAGACACAAACTGTGATGCAAATATACCTATACCAAGTCCCACTGCAAGAGATGCAACACCAACTAAGAATGTCTCACTTACAAGAATCTTAGACACCTGTTTTTTATCCATACCAAGGAGCATATATACTCCAAACTCCTTCTTTCTTCTCTTAATAAGAAAGTTGTTGGCATATATAATCAGGAATCCAAGAACAAATGCTACACCTATGGAAACTCCGTCCAAAAGCATCAACATAAGTTCAATAATATCATAGCCTGAACCGGTAATACTTTTTACTACACTTTGATCTCCCATTGAATTAAACACGTAGAAGATTGCCACACCGATTATGAGCGTAATAAAATACACCACATAATCTCTCATACTTTTTTTAATATTGGTCAAAGCCATCTTAAATGAGCTCATCCATCTCACCTCCTAAGAGTGTTACCACCTGGATGATTCTATTAAAGAAATCCTTCTTAGTCTCCCCTGACTCACGCTTTAGCTCTGTGAATATTTTTCCATCCTTAATAAATATAATTCTAGATGCATAGCTTGCTGTAAATGCATCATGTGTAACCATAAGTATTGTGGCTTCAAGCTCCTTATTCAAGGTCTTAAAGCTATCAAGAAGTATTCTTGAGGCCTTAGAGTCAAGTGCCCCTGTAGGCTCATCAGCTAGTATTAGCTTAGGGTTAGTTACAACAGCCCTTCCGCAGGCAACTCTCTGCTTTTGTCCTCCGGACATCTGATAAGGGTACTTCTTTAAAACCTCAGTTATCCCAAGCTTAGTTGCTACTTCCTTAACTCTTTTGTCAATCTCAGAAACACCAACCTTCTGAATTGAAAGAGCAAGGGCTATATTCTCATAAGCTGTCATAGTGTCCAAGAGATTAAAATCCTGGAATACAAAACCAAGCTCATCTCGTCTGAACTTATTTAAAGCTGTCTTCTTAAGTGTTGTAATGTCATTGCCATTAACAAGGATACTTCCCCCTGTAACCTTATCAATAGTTGAAATGCAGTTAAGAAGTGTAGTCTTCCCACTTCCGCTGGCTCCCATGATTCCCACAAACTCTCCCTTTTCCACAGAAAAGCTTATGTCATCAAGAGCCTTGGTAAGACTTCCCTTATTTCCGTAATATTTCTCTACATTTGTTACCTGTAATACTGTACTCATTTTTCTCCTCCATAATAGATACATAAATATAAGGCACATATAGGCTGTTGCCTACCCTGTATGCTTATATTATTACAAATCCCCTAATGTATCCATTTCCTAAACTTACAATAACCTTACGATTTCGTAAGGTTATCATAATTACTCAGTCATTTGAACCATATCAGAAAGTGGGAATACAATAGTCACTATGGTTCCCTGGCCATCCTGTGACTCAATTTTAATGTTATGCTCTAATCTGTCGCATAGCTTTTTACACAGATAAAGACCAATTCCTGTGGAATTTTTGCCCACTCTACCATTGCTTCCGGTAAAGCCCTTATCAAACACTCTTCCTACCTCTGATGACTTAATACCACAACCGTTATCCTTTATATGTAACAGCACTGCATTATCCATCTTCTCGCTATAAATCTCCAGACGAAGCTCACCTTCTTCACCGTACTTGATGCTGTTATCAATTACCTGTCCTAGGATAAATTCCAACCATTTGCTATCACTGTATATACTCTGCTCTAAATCATGAAGGTCTATGCCAGCCCTCATACTTCTAAGGGCTTTCTTGCGCTTAAGAATAGTCTCCTGTACTATCTTCTCTAAATTAACCTCATTAATCAGATAATCTTTTTCCACATCATTGCTTCTGGCATAGAAAAGTGCCTGTTCCACATACCCCTCTAAGCGTCCTAGCTCCTCCTCTAGTCCTGGGTCCTGTTCCTTATGATTTGCCAAAATCATTTTCATGGTAGCTATAGGAAGCTTAATCTCATGAACCCAGCTTTCTATGTACTCCTTGTACTCCTTAGAGCTTCTTCTATGCTTAGAAACTCTCTCATTCATACTGACCTCCATGTCATAGAAAATTTCCTTGAATCGCTTTTCCTCCTGAACATCCCCCTGTTCTAGCAACTCGCAAAGAAGATATTTCTTGTCTAAGTCCTTCATTAAATTATCTATATGCCGAAAATATTTTGCCCACCTTTTGTAATCCACATAGGTTCCAAGAAAGAGCGCAAATGCACAGGCTACTGCCACATAGACCATAAGCCAGCCACTGCCCTTTATTGTAAGCAAAAATATCTCTATAGAACATAACAAACAGGCAAATATAGCCACCCACATTTTATGCTCCCTTATATACTGTCCATATCTCATATAAGCTGGTACCCCATTCCTCGCTTAGTTACAATCGCTCCCACTATTCCTATGTCCTCAAGCTTACCCTTAAGTCTGGTCATATTCACTGTGAGAGTGTTATCATCTACAAACATACACTCATCCCAAAGTGCATTAATAATATCATCTCTAGATACAATTTCTCCCTGACGCTTACTTAGAACTCGAAGTATCTGTATCTCATTCTTAGAAAGGTCTGCTACCATATCTCCATTTGTAATTCGCCCCTTTAAAACCTCGAATGTAAAGCTTTGATTTACCTCATTGCCATCAGTATCAGTTACGGTTTGATTAATCCTTAGCTCGTCAGAAGAGACCTGCTCCTTATAGGTTCTTCTAAGCACCGACTCCATATGAGCTATAAGTATCTGTGGATTAAATGGCTTAGCCACGAAATCGTCTGCTCCGTTATTAATAGCCATAAGCTCTGTCAGCTCATCATTCTTGCTTGTTATCATAATAACCGGCACCTCTGAGGTTGCTCTAAACTGCTTACAGATATGAAGACCATCTACTCCAGGAAGTCCTATATCAAGAAGCAATAGATGAAGATTCTCGTCCATCAAAAGCTTAATCAGTTCATCTGCTCTCATGCCCTCATACTCACTTGGGGCAATTAGCCTTGCCTCGTATCCATTTGATGTGAGGAAATATGTAAGCTCTCTCCCTAAAGCTTCATCATCCTCTAATATTCCTATCTTTCTCATACTATCCCCCTGTGATTTCTGATTTTATCGACTAATTATATCAACTCCCTGTAATTTCCACAAGTAAATTTAGGTTGCCTTTTTATATGCAGAAAAAAGTCTTCAGACATGCACCTAAAGACTTTTTTATTATCTATTATGTTATTTAGTTGCTCTCAGCTATCTGCTGTAAATTAGCTTTCTTCTCCTAAATATAAGATTAATTATTTTTCTTGCAAGCTCTTATCTCATATCCCCTTGCTATGTGCTTATAATACAGCTTTTTAGGAGGGTGTACCATTTTTTAATCTTACATTTACCTTACAGTGTTGTAAGGTTAGAGAAAATATACCACCTAGTTATGACCACCATTATTATAGTATTGTGGGTTTGGCTGATTATAATTGCCATTGCTATAATTCTGTAGATTTATCTGATTGTAATTTGTATTGCTATAATTCTGTGGATTCATCTGATTGTAATTTGTATTGCCATATCCATAATTATATTCATTCGCCAGATAAGTATTTCCACCCATGTACGTATTTGTAGCTATATTCTTATAGCTGTTATTTACCTTTATTATTGTTTGAATAAGAATAATTACACTTATCACCACAGGAATTAAATGAAACCAAACATTAAATCCTGACGCCAACATGGAAATGTAAATATATGCCACAACCACATCGTATATACCAACCATAACTAAGGTTGCTATAGCACAGCCCATGAACTTTTTTGATTTGTCCATAAAATTACGATACAATAAAAATCCTATCAAGCTAGGAATTATAGATACAACAGACCAAATCAATGCCGAATAAATAAGTGCAGTAAATAGCACTATACCATACACAGCAATAATTGCAACGATTCCACTATCACTATCCAATTTATATACAGCAAAGAAAATCATTTGCCACACAAGCAGTATTCCCAAATTAGCAAGAACCAATTTTACAAGATCTTTAAATGTATTGTTAATAAAATTATTCATATTATTCCCCCTGAATTTAATTTGATCCATATAACATATACGAACTCTACAACGTATTTTATGGGCTTTGATTTTACTTTTTTGCATTTTAATCATTCATCAATCCCATTGGTGTTCACAGTCTACTTCCCCATCTTCTTACGTATCTCCTGCATTCTCTGATAATACTCTGGATGCTGTTCCCTAAGATGTTCCTCTATCTCATATCTATGACGTTTAAGTAGTTCTAAAGCCTCCGGACTTAAGTTACTAATTTTAGATTCAATAATCTGACGTCTCTGCTCGATACGCTGTTCAAGCTCCTCCACGTCATCAGCTCCTTGGGCTTCTAATTCGGTAAGATGAAATTCTAGACGTTCCAAAAGCTCATCTTCATCAAATAGACCCATTCGTCCCCAAGGCACATGTTGCTCTGCCTCCATGATTTTCTTCATACTGTGATCCTTAGTATGAATTAACTCGTCAGCCATCTGAGTAGCTAGGCGCTCCATTCTTTCCTCTGCACTATCACCAAAAGCCCACTCAAACTCTGCTAACCTCTCATTTGCCTCTACATATTCATAAGGTTCATCCTCTCCATGGCCAACCAAAGGATAAGGCTTCTCAACTCCCGCAGCGCGAAGGGCAAGTGAAATTGTTCTTCTCACCGCACCCTTTTCTATAAGACTGTCAGCACCATAGGCTCGAAGCTGGTCATTTACTGATTCAACATGTTCAGCCATATAAAAGTTTATTCCTCTAGCCCTTAGATTATCGTGTAATATTACCAGTCGCTCTGCGGCAGTCATATCAATATTTCCAATACCTCTTGCATCCACAATCACATGTTTTGTTTCATTATCTATTGCGGCTTCTATATCCTTTTGAAATGCATCCCAATTGGCAAAAAATAAATTTCCACTGAAGCGATATATTACAGTGTTCATAATAGGCTTAGCACTCTTATTACGCCTAAGTGTGTAAAAATCTTCATGTCCTGGAATCACCCCAAGATAAGACTTTGGTGGAACAACAGCTCGAAATATTACTGCTACAAATGATAGCATTACACCAATTATTACGCCATACACAGTTCCTAACAGTAGCACACCAAGGCACGCCACTGCAAATATTACAAACTCTCTTTTGTCCTGTTGCCAGGTTTTCTTCGCCACATCAACCTCTATTATTCCTATAAGAGCAGTTATAACAATTCCCGTAAGAACAGGCACTGGAAGATAGGATAAAAGGCTAGTACCAAACAAGATAACTAACACCATGGTTATTGCTGCTGTCACAGACATTACCTGAGTTTTTCCACCATACTGATTCCCTATTCCAGTTCTTGAAACACTGCCATTAATAGGGCAACACCCTACCATGCCCCCAGCCACATTTGCTACAGCATATGCAAAAACCTCTCGATTATTATTAATCTTATAATTAAACTTCATAGCATAATTACTGGCAGTAAGCAAAGTCTGGGCTACTATAACCAAAGCTATAGATAGAGATAGCATAACAATATCTTCTCCATGTTCCAAAAGCAAAGAAAACTTCGGTATATGAATGGAAGGAAGTCCTGCATCCACTGTTGGTAAAAGAGCTACTCCGTATTTTTCCAAATCTCCAAATATTCCAAGACATGCTCCTATCACAAGCATGACCACCGACATCGGAAACTTAGGTGATATTTTCTTGAATATAAGGATAATCACCACTGTTCCAATTCCAAGAACTGCTGACAAAGTATTAAATGATTCTATCTGTTCGCATAAATTAATTATAAGTGTTACCAATTCTCCTGTTCCTGCATTGCCTCCAAAAAGCTTAGGCAATTGCATAAGTATGATTGTAAATCCTATACCTGATATAAATCCGCCCATAACAGGCTTTGATATAAAATTCACCACTCTTCCTGCTTTAATAAAGAAAAACACAAATAACCACAATGCAGTAGCTAAAGTAATTACCGGAACTATTTCCATAGCTTCCACACTTCCAGCTATTACCCCAAAACTTGCCAACGCTCCACCCACTAATGCTGCCGGGGTGGCGTCCACTCCTATAATTACTTGTGGTGATGAAGCAATAAATCCGTATAGCAATATAGGAAATATGGAACCATATAAACCGTAGACTGCTGGTAATCCCGCAACTTGAGCATATCCCATAGAAATAGGGATAGATACTAAAGCCACAATCACACCTGCTATAATATCATTTATTAAATTATCTTTCATGTTCAGTCTACCTTGCATGTAAAACAGCCATTTCCCTTTCATATTACTATTTAACCTCAATTATTACCAACTCTGGTCTGTTAAATATTCTTGGAGCCTTCACTCCCTGTCTGTCTAATCCTCTACTCACTACCATTGCTCCACCATTATACTCATACAATCCGCCTGCATATTCTGGGAACAACCCCTGATTTGGGGCATATAATCCGTTTAATATCCATGGTATTCTCCACTGTCCACCATGGGCATGACCACTTAATACCAGGTCATATCCGTACTGACTATACAATTCAAAGTACTCTGGCCTGTGAGATAAAAGTATTGTGTAGTAATCTGGATTCACCTTCTCATCAACTTGCTTTAGTTGTTCCTCAATAGATACACTATCTGACACATATACATAGTATTCTGGATCATTAACTCCGCAGATATTAACAAGCTGTCCATTTATATCTACAGTATCCACATCTCCTGACAAAACCGTAATCCCATAAGATTCAACAATACTAATAATGTTGTCTATATCCTTACTCCAATATTCATGATTACCTGTCACATAATAGCATTTGTACTTCTTAGATAAAATAGCTATAGTTTCCTCTGATTCCTGGTAATCAATATTATCATCAAAAATATCACCACCTAAGAGAACTATGTCTGGTTCTTCCTTATCTATAGCCTTAATAAGTGTACTTTGCTCCTTACCATACCAATTTCCATGTAAATCCGTAATTAAAGCAACTTTAAATGAATTCTTCACCTTTGAGCTCTCAAATGTATATCTAACAGCTTTTAATCGCAAATCACAGGCAGCAAGTATGATTAGAACAATTATTATCAATGCAATTATTCTCTTTTTTCTTTTTTTAGTATGTAATTTCCCTTTGGACTGCTCATTATTATTTGCATCCACTTCAGTAACGTTAGCATTTTCTTCAGGTTTCATATTTCTTTCCTATTCATATATTATAATTATTATGAGTATATTGATTATTATATAATATCTTAATCATTCCGCATAGGCTTTGTTATTTTTTACAATGGTCTCATTATACCATAGTAGCACCATAATTTATAAGTCTCAATTATTTTACAAATTTTTCTCATTTTTCGACAAAAATATATTTTTCACTTTATGGATTATATGATATAATTTTTCCTATAATTCTTTACTGAATCTTTACCAAATCTTTACTAGGAGGTTTTTTATGCACTCACCTATAGAAATTGCAAAAAATTATGTGGATATCGGAATACATAAAACTATGATGTCAGCATTTAAGATGTTACTTCTCGGCTTCTTCGCTGGTTTATTTATATCATTTGCAGGTATAGCTGCCACAACAGCTACAGCAACTATGGAAACTGCTTCCGCTGGTAGACTTATAGCAGCAATCGTATTCCCCGCCGGTATGGCCATGGTTCTTATTGCTGGTAGTGAACTTTTCACCGGAAATAACTTAATTATAATTTCAGTACTTGAGAAAAAGGTTACCATAGCAAAGATGCTCAAAAACTGGTTTTTCGTGTACATAGGCAACTTCGCAGGTGCTATGTTTGTAGCGGCAATGGTAACTTACGGACATGTTCCTGATTTATTTGAAGGCACTCTAGCTAAAGCAGTTATTAATTCAGGGGTAATCCGTACCAGTATGGATTTTAGCGATGCACTTATTAAAGGTGTTCTCTGTAACATCCTTGTTTGTATAGCAGTTTGGATGGCATTTGCTTCTAAACAGGTATCAGGAAAACTTTTGATTAGCTTTTGGCCTGTTTTACTATTTGTTCTTTGTGGTTTTGAGCATTGCGTAGCAGATATGTATTACTGTATGGCCGCATTGTTTACATCTGCTGAATATGGAATTACTGCCGATACACTTACCTGGGGAAATTTTATCACCCACAACCTAATTCCTGTTACACTCGGAAACCTTATAGGTGGTGTCGGCGTTGGAACTGGATATTGGCTTGCTTATCTTGCTAAAACCCCATTTGTACACACCGATCACGAACAAGAAGACATCGATATCGCCGAGGAGTACTAGCCTTAGCAACGAGCTATGCACATAAAATAAAACACGCATACACAAGTTTACTTGTATGTATGCGTGTTTTATTTTATGTATATAGCGACTGCGGCGGGCCAATCATATAAGCATGGACAACCCATGCTTATATGGTTGGACTAGCACAGCTCGTTGCTTCTCCCATGCAAAGCATGGTTGGACTAGCACAGCTCGTTGCTTTCCCATGCAAAGCATGGTTGGACTAGCACAGCTCGTTGCTTTCCCATGCAAAGCATGGTTGGACTAGCACAGCTCGTTGCTTTCCC
>SVEI01000003.1 GCA_015057445.1 Lachnospiraceae bacterium
GCAGGAGAATCTCTTCTCCTGCCTTTGCATTGCCAGTTTCTCTACCTCATCTTATTCTATTTGTAATTATCTTTCCCTATTAGACGGGAATCTGGTTTTACAATCAAGGACTGGGTATTTTTACCGATTTTTGCCAATTTGGGGCAGTTCGTTTGAAAAAATGCATAGTTCGTCTCTAAAATAACACATAAAAAACGCCCTCCTTACTGATTAATACAGTAAAGAGGGCTCATATCTACATATTATGTTCCATTTTATATACTTTTTGATTCTAGTAATTTACTTAACACTCTTCATATACTCTATAGTTCTTCGGAATGTCTCCTCCAAATCCACACTTGCCTTCCAGCCAAGAGCTTCAAGCTTTTCTGTGTCAAGAGCCACCTTAATGGTTGGGCCGTAGCCAAGCTTTGTTGCATCCTCTGCAATATCGAAACAAACCTTTATATTTCCATCTGAAAGCTTATCTGCCACCATCTGGGCCATATCTGCTATGCTAATTCCTGTTGTTTTGTTAGCTATATTATAGGCCTCACCAACATTTCCATCTAACAGGGCACAGAGAATTCCTGTTACCGCATCACTGGTGTAGCAGTAATTTCTGTATGTTTCTCCCTTAGTCTTAAGAACTATATCCTTACCTTCTATAACACTTTTTGCAAACTGAGCAAATACTCTGTTATCTGAATAATCAACTCCTGCTCCAAAGGTTTGACACAGTCTCACTATCTTAGCTGGTACACCATACTCCGATGCGTAAGAAGCACAGAGACACTCTGCCATTCTCTTACCCTCTGAATAACTGCTTCTAGGAGAAAGCTGATCTATAAAGCCATAGTCAGTCTCCTTAACACCCTTTAGATTAGGGTCTGTAACACCATATGCCTCAAGAGATGAAAGGTACACAAAGCCAGATACATTTTTCTCTCTGGCAAATTCCAGCACATTTGCTGTACTTTTGATTCCTGTGAGAATTGTCTCTACTGCCTTTTCCACAAAGTCCTTTGAGCTGGTCATACTAGCTCCATGAACTATATAATCCACATCACCATCTATCTCATATGGAGAACACATATCTCCCATAACTGTGATTACATTCTCAGTGCACTCCCCAAAAAGCTTTGCTGCTTTATCTTTATTTCTAGCCAGTGCATATACCTTGATATTAGTTCCAAACAACTTGTTGTGCTGGTCAAGTCCAAGAACAATCTGACTACCTATAAGTCCTGTGGCTCCAGTGACAAATACACTCTTGCCCTCTAGTTTATCCCATGACACCATCTTAGATGACGCAATGTTAGTAATATCCTCTAATAAAATATTATTCATTTATAATCTCCCTCTACAATCCAAATATCTGAGAATTCTCCATGGCATCCGTAAGTGCCCTAAATATATAGAAATCTGTAGGTGTTGTAATCTTAATATTTTCTGGACCACCTGCCACTGTAAATAGTGCGTGTCCGTAGTCACTCATCATAGTAGCTGAGTCAATCTTATTATGGATTCCCTCTTCTCTAGCCTTAGTGTGTGCTGCGTAAATATCTTTCAACCAAAAGCTCTGTGGCGCTTTAGCAGTACAACACTTATCACGGTTAACACTCTTATACACCCTGTTGTCATTCTCTGTAAGCATTACAGTTTCTATGACAGGAGTTACAGTAATTGCTGAACCATACTCTTTAACAGACTCTATGTTATCACTTATAAGCTTCTCATTAATAAGAGGTCTAACACCATCATGAATAAGCACTATTGAATCCTCTGGGCAATCCTTGTGGATAGCATCAAGACCATTAAATATAGAATCCTGTCCTGTTTCTCCACCTGGCACAATCCACTTTACCTTGGTTATATCATGCTTCTTAAGAGCCTTCTTAAGATAATCAATCCAGTCTGCAATACACACAACTGCTATAGCATCAATGTCTGGATGTCTCTCAAAATGCTCTAGAGTGTATATTATTATCTCCTTACCATGAAGCTGTAAAAACTGCTTCGGCCTGGACTTTGTATTCATTCTGGTACCGGAACCACCGGCAAATATAAGTGCTACGTTCATGTATTACCTCCCTATAGTCTATCGTAAACTACATACATCTATTCACTAAACTCTCTTTATATAGAATCTAAACAATTCCTTCTTGGCAGTTTCCCTAGTAGAAAACTCCTTGCCATTATAAAGTGGTACCTGATGCTTAACCTTTCTATTCCTAGAAAAATAAAATGGCACAAACCAGATTACTCTTCCCTTTCTCTTCCAAAACCCAAGGAACTTGTTGTATTTAAATTTCATTCCTCTGTCTTTGAAAAATCTTTCAAGATTTTTATTAACATCAATTATAAATGGTCCTGATGCCCCTACTGGTTTTAATGAGATGTGAGCATCAACATTTGTAACATTAAGGTTTCTAATTCTATTAACATCTGTCTGGCGATAATTCGGTTTGTTGGTCTTTCTTATTATAACCAAATTAGCACCATCTTTGGCAAACATCATATTGTGTGGTAAGGTACCAGCCACGCATACTATTTCCTTAGCCACTTGCACCATAGTTATCTGGTCTACCAATGAGTGTTTCTCCGGGGAGATTATGACATAATCATTGTCAGAAAATAGCTTCTCTACATCCTTTTCTCCAACCTCTATAGGAAACCTCATCTTAATCCCGGTTCTAGTAAAATATATTCTCTTATCCTTATATTCTTCTATGGTCTTTGACTCACTTAATGCCTTGCCTGCCACCACGTCAAATATATTCTTATACTTCAAATTACAGCTTATGCCTGGCTTAAAGGAAACCTCTGGTACAATAACTGACTTAAACCTAGTAGGCGTGTCCACTCTGATAAGTCGCTCCTTGGTTATTCCTGCTAATCTCATGAATTCTAAGTAATTACCATTTATGTCATCTGTTCCATCGTAGGCAATTTTAATTTCCTTATCCACCTCTATGGCATACCAAAGACGCGACACCAAATCCATAATAAAATGTCCCCAATGTTTCCAGAAGCGACCCATGTACATAACATTTTCATCCACAAACTTTGGCTCACCCTTAATGTCATAAGCTCCACCCCAACAGTCCACAGGAGACAAAGCTTTAAATTCAGACAGGGATACATATTTCCCCGCTTCATCAAGTACTCCCGCTTTTTTCTTCCCTTCTATGGTTTTGCAGGGCATCACGGTTGCATTATTAAATTGCTCCCAGATAAGCTCTTCCTCTGAGTATGAATCTATACTATCCATAGCCTTGTACTCATCTAGGAATACACTATCCATATATTTGTAGTTGCAACTATCCATTATACTACTTCATATCCTCTTCAAACTTTAAACTGTATGGGAAATGATTCTTTCTCTTATCCTCAGGTGGAAGCTGCATATAGTCACCATACATTCCTGTAAGATTCTCATGCATACTTCTAGGAAAATTAAGCTTTATATCTTCAAACTCAAGCTTCTGCAAAGGATAAATATCAGACACCTTGTATATATTCATATAAGGTGTTGTATCACAGAGAAAATCCAATCTCTCTGTCTTCTCATAATGATTATATCTGGTGCTGGCTTCGTAGCACTTTTTATATAACCACTTCTTAGATATTCCAAACAAAGCCATGAAAAAATGTACCACTCCACAGGCAGCATGTACCAACTTTGCCTTAACTCCCTTAAATCCAAGAACAGGGAATGGTATACTTCTTAATATAAGCATCTTACTCCAAAACCAGGCATCCCTTGCCTGCTTCTTAAACTCCTTTGGATCATCACTAATCTTGTCAAAAGGATATACATCCAAAAATATTCCCAGATGACACTTTATATTCTTGAGAGCTTCCTCTCTAAACTCTGTATTCTTAAGCATAATTCTTGTGGTCATAAGAGGATAATTCTTGTCATATTCACAATTCATTATGATGTATTTTTCGTCAAGCTCTGTCTTTGCATACTCTAAGAACTTATTGTAATCTTCTCTAGGAATTGCCACGTCAATATCATCATCCCAAGGGATAAATCCTTTGTGTCTAAGGGCGCCTATTCCTGTTCCCGCAATACCAAAATAATCTAATCCATGGTTATCACATATAGCCATAAAATCCTTAAGTATATTAAGTTCTGCCTGCTGAACCTTCTTCAAGGTTACCTCATCATATTCTCTCATACAAACTCCCTCTATGCCCTATTGGCTCTTCTCTTCCTGTACTCATTCTTTACATACAAATAACCATCTCTTACTAACTCATTTTTCATTACAAACAATACCAAGAAATAAGTCAGTGCTCCTAATATAATGGTTCCAAAAATAATAATCAAGTTATGAGCCTTAATATACTCCAATGCAAAGAATATTAAAACCATTGGTATACATGCAAATATACTTTGCACTATCTGCTTTACCACTCTTCCCACCTTAAATATATCTCTACCTACTACGCAGGCGAAGGTAAATATGGCAATCTCCGAAATAAGTGTACTAAAGGCAGCTCCCTCCTTGCCATAAAGCGGTATGGTAATAGAGTTAAGTATTAGATTAACCACTGCACCAATTATTACTGCTGCTGAAGCACTCTTGTCTTTTCTGTAGGATATAAATATCTGATTAATCACCACACCATTAATGGCTGCAAAAACCACATCCATCAAAAGAATCTGCAAGCTTAATGCTGACTCTCTATATTCATTTCCAGCAAAGAATACAAGCACTCTCTCACTTAGGAAGAATAATCCTATGGCACAAGGCACGCTAAGCATACTTACCAGCTTTACAGCAATATAGTTAAGCTTCTCTGCCTGCTTTTCATCACTCTGAACTGAAAATGATACTCTCGGAGTCATAACAACTCTAACAGTATTCATAAGGGAAGTTATTATTGTGGTTATCTTTATAGCCGCAGCGTAAAGACCAACCTCCTTATCACTTCCTGTTATAAATCCCAACATACTTCTATCCATAACCAGATAGATGGAAGCCGCTATATTCATTATAAAAATCATAAACATAGGTTTTAAGTGTTTAAAGAAATTGCTGTTAAACACTACCCTAAGCTTAATGTATTTTCTAGAGCGCATCAAATTCATTATATTTGAACCCACTGAAGAGCATATAAGAATAAGCGCATATATTACATAATCCCCTTCGTCCTTTACACAGGTAAAAAGTAAAACCATAGATATCACCTGGAATATAAAAGAACGAATAGTGATATATTTGTAATCCTCATATATGTTATACAACCACTCAAGTCCAACTGCAGTAAGAATAATTGTGGTTGAAAAAATAAGCATCAAACCCCTATATGGTGCAAACTTAGGGATGAGCAAGGCCAGGAAAAATAATCCATACGCCACGGAAACCGTCACAAGATTCACAGCTAATATTTCTCCAGCAAATTTGCTTATCTTTTCCTTGTCATCTCGAATTCTAGCACCCTCTCTTACAGCATATCCACTTATTCCGAATACTGCTATAAGCGTAAAATAGGTAACATTTGTCTGAGCATAATCTATTTTCCCTAAAGACTCTGAGCCTAATACTCTGGCGGCATAGGGAAATGTAATAAGTGGGAATACAACTCCCATAAGTGTCTTTAACACATTAAATATAAAGTTTATTCCCAAGGATTTCTTCTCCATAACTAACTCCACATCTAAAAGTCCTGTCCAAAGTCTAACACCTTAGGACAATGATTAGTTCTTTTTTCTACCGGCGGAATCACCATATAGTTACCCATATGACGCTTAAGCTGAGCCTCATATTTATTAAGCATCTTCATAGTTGTATCCTCATACGGTAGCTCCATTATAGGATATATTTCATCCTGCTTTACCCACATAAAGGACGCTCCCGGGTCGCACAGTGCTGTATAGGTATTTGTCTTTCCGTAACAGCTGGTTGCGTACTTAATGTATTTTTTGTAGAATCTCTCATTTCCATTTGGGATAAGTAACAGGAATAATCTTAGAATTCCACTTATAATATTTTTGATTTTCTTACTTAGGTCTCCACCCTTAAGCAGCTTGAAAAAGTTTACATTTCTAATAACATAAAGCAGCTTATAAAAATTGGTTTTCTTAATAATTTTCATAGCCTCATCCATATCATCAGGAATGTTTTCGTATATAAAAATATCTAAGAAAATACCTGTTTCCTGTCCTGCTGCCCAAGCAGTTTCAGTCACCAGCTTAGTTCCCTTTTTCACCATGGCCGGCTGTAAATTATAATACTTTTTGTCCATGTCAGGACCCATAAATTCATACTTGTCTTTAAGCTCCTCGGGACCAACCTCCATAAATTTTTCATAGTCGCATCTTAGCATGGCAATGTCAATATCATCATCCCAGGGTATAAAGCCCTGATGCCTTACCACACCGATAGCAGTTCCAGCAATGGCAAAAAAGTTTATATTATGCCTTTCGCAAACTTTTCTAAAATCTGCCAACATATCAAGCTGTGTTCTATGTAATTTTTCTAATACCTCTGGCTCATATTCGCCATAAGAACCATATACCTTATGTGCCATATTACTTATCCTGATTCTTTTCTACATACTCTATAATTCTGTGGTAATCCTCTATAAAATCTATCTCCGACCAGAAGGTTCCACTTATGTCTAAAACATTAATATCCTTCTCCCCGATAAAGCTGTAGAGAACATTCTCCCACCATATTCCGTGCTGCTGACCACCAACCAGCTTATCTAAACGCTTCACAAAGGTGTCAACAAACTCCTTCTTAATCTGGGCTATACCCACATATTCACAGTTTCTCTCCTCTCGCTCAAGCTCCTTACCGTACTTCTTAATCAGTCCATCCTGAACATAGAAGAAATAGTCTCCATCATCTACTCGATTATAATCTGCCAGCATAATGTTATCCTTATCAGATGCTAAAACTCGGTCTAAGATTTCCTGAGACCAGAATACATCTGCATTGGCAATTATAGTATCTTCTTCTCCAAAATAATCTCTGGCCATCCACAGAGAACCGATACTATTAGTTATATCAAAAAATGGATTATACACAATATTTACAGGCATATCCATAAGCACTTTTCTAACATGGTCCTGCTTGTATCCAACTATAACTGTTACCTCTACATTATTTGCAATAAGCATCTCAACTGTTCTTCTTATAAGAGGCTTTCCACCAACGTCCAATGTACATTTTGGAATATTCTGAATGCTCTTGCTTATTCTTGTTCCCTTGCCTGCTGCAAGTAAAAATGCCTTCATTAGTTCAGTACCTCCTTAAGCTCAGTAATTAGCTCCTCATAGTCTGATATTTTACACTCTCCGAGATGTCCCACCCTAAGAACCATCTTGCCAACCTCTCCCCCACTAGGAGTAAGCATTTTATCATATTTTTCCTTCATAATCTTAAATACTTCCAATGCATTTTTCTCAGGAAACTCTATGGTTGTCAGAGCGTTAGACTTAGGAAAATCAACTACAGGTATTTCCGCCGTCTTACACATAGCTCTAAATGCATTGGCTAGCTCTCTATGGTGGGCTATCTCTGACTCCACACCTCTTGCATATATATCATCAATTCTTTGTTTAAGCTGATAAACTATTCCCACCGCAGGAGTAAATGGTGTCTGACCTCTCTGCATATTAAGAAGATAGTCCTTAAAATCAAAATACATACATCTAACAGGAAGCTTTTCAACTCTGTCCTTTAACATCCTAGGTGATACCGCCACGAAAGAAAGTCCTGGTGGAAGGGCAAGTGCTTTCTGAGATGCAGTAATAACCACATCCATTCCTGACTCCTCCATATTAAGCTCATCTGCTAAAAATGAACTTATGGCATCCACAATGTAGTACATATTGTTGCCCTTGCAGAATTCTCCAAGCATCTTATAATCATAAAGCTGTCCCACTGATGTCTCATGAATATTTACAAGCAGTGCGGTGTATCCCTTGTTATCATATGCATCTAATCGCTCTTTACTAAGGACATCTCCAAACTCCAGCACCAAGCTATCATAAGGAATGTTATGTAGCTGGCAGATCTGTGCAAACCTCTTACCGAAGCTTCCACCCTCTATGACAAGAACCTTATCCTTATCACTTAGGCAGTTTAAAACTGCTGCCTCCATAGCTCCTGTTCCTGATGCAGTTAGGGTTATTAGCTTTGAGTCTGCTGGTGCCTTAAGCAAGCTAAGAAACTTCTCTTCTATATCAAACATTACCTGAGAAAACTCATCTGTTCTAAAATATGGAATTGGCTCACCACCGATTCTACGAGTTTCCTCGTACATATCAACGGGTCCTACTGTAAATAATTTCATCTTAAAATATCTCCCGAATACGTGCTTTATTCTATGCACTACTTAAATCTAAACTTACCTAATATCTCTGTGCCCTTGTCTAATATGAAAACCAGGCTCTTGTATCTTCTCTTATCAAAGAGGCTCATAGTAATATACATTCTAATATTTTTCTTTCTAACCACCTTAAGAGTTTCCTTAGGAATCTTCTCGTCAAATATAGGATGACTTCTGATTATCTCTAAGCGCTCTCCCTTTTCCTTGGATGTAAGGTCGCAATTCTTTATGCACATATAATCCACTATAGGATGGACATAGGAATTTGTCAGGAATACATTTTTAACTACGTTATTAACCTTACCCCCACATATATCCTGCATAAACTCATACTCAAGCTGAAGATTAATCATATTCTTATCTAGGAAATCTCTCTTGAAATTCCTTGATGTGCTATGACTGTCACGCTGTGTCCATGAGTAGTATGCCTTACTGTTGAAACCTAGAATCTGACAGTGCTTTAAGAATCGTAGGTTAAAGTTAAGATCCTCAGAACCAAACTTAAAATTCTCATTGAAGCGAATCTCATGCTCCTCTATTATACTTCTTCTATAAAGCGCAGTCCAAATAGTATCCTCTCGGCGGATATTATTGTAATGCTTGTGAAACTCATCCCTAGTAATAAACATGTCGTCTATTCTGGCAATTGTCTCCCAAACCTTACCGTCATCCTTTTCTAATCTCTTAATCTTGGCATAACGCATAAGGTCAACATTATGCTCCTTGGCCAGATTATAATTATCCTTAATCAGATTAGGCAAATACTCATCATCATTATCACAAAAACCTATGTACTCTCCAGTAGCTGCATTGATTCCAGCATTTCTGGCATTACATATTCCACCATTTGGTTTGTGAATAACCTTTACATTATCATACTTTTGGGCATACTCATCACAGATAGCTCCGCTGTTGTCCGGGCTACCATCATCCACAAGTATGAGCTCAAAGCCTTCAAAGTCCTGATTTAATACACTTTCCACTGCCTTTCTCAGATATTTCTCCGAGTTATAAACAGGCATTATAATACTTACCTTAACCATAATTATCGTCCCTAACTCCTACATGAATTTGCTTACCAGCTTATTAAGTGGTCTATACAGTCTAAGCTTTGCTAATATAAGCTTCACCAATCCACCAAAGCTCTTCTTGGTCTTGTAGGCATTCTCAAAATACTTAGTTCCATTATTTCCAGACATCTCAATAAGAAATGCAGCTCTCTCACAATATTTCTTGTATATATCTGGTCTTTTTTCATATTCCTTCTTATACTTATTCTCCATAAGTTCTAGAGCCTTTACAGCCTTTTTGCCATTATAGGATATGGAATCTGCCAAAACCTCTGAATCAACCAACGACTCTGGAATATAGTATATCTTAAAGCCACATCTTGCCACTCCTATAGCAAAATCCCAGTCCTGAAATCTTGGAAAATCTTTATCAAATCTTACCTTTTCAAAAATATGTCTTTTAGCCACAATAGTCTGAGTACTGACATAATTTTGATATAATAATCTCCCGAATTTATCTTCTTCAGTGTTTAAATTAAAAACTGGTATGGTTTCACTGAACTTTTTGCCCTTTATTATCTCATCCCTGGTAAGAGCTGAAAATACAAAGTCTGCATCCTGCTCCTCTATGGCCTTAATACATTTCTCAAGCTTATCAGCATGCCACATGTCATCACTATCCTGAAATGCAATTATCTCACCCTTGGCATTATCTATTCCAATGTTTCTTGCAACACAGGCACCACCATTTTTCTCGGATTTGATTAATCTGACTCTAGAATCTTCCTTAGCCATCTCATTTACCACAGCTACGGAATTATCCTTAGAACAATCGTCAACTATTATAAGCTCCAAATCCTTATGGGTTTGGTTTAAAACGCTCATAGCCGCGTCTTTAATTGTAGATTCCCTATTGTACATAGGTATAATTACTGAAACCAGCATTACATATTCTCCATTTCGTTAATTAACACACCTAAGGAATTAACCTGGTGCTTCATCTGAAATACTATCTTCTCTCTGCTTTTCTTTACCACTGTTTCTGTAGATGCATCCTCCAAATGTTTTATAAGTAGCTTGGGACTGTATATCATAGGCAATCCTACCTTCTTACATCTTAGGTAAAGTATATCCTCTTCTCTATACAAAAAAGTGTCCGGATTAAATGCATCTTCATAATATTCTTCGTAAGCTGGAGAAAAAACCAAGCAACAACCGTGAAGAATTATATCACTATGTCTCTCATCTGTTCCCTTAGCACTAAAGTACTGTCCGTATCTTGAAACCTTAGGTTTGTGTAAAATCTTGTACACATAATTTCTAGCCATCTTAAATGCAGTGACAAAATGATCTAGATGCCATTTCATCAAAAATATATTTCGTTTATTTAGCTTTAGCTCCTCCCGCATGAATTCAAGGGAAGGAAGCTTCACATAAAGTCCATTGTCCTTGCCATTCTTAAGAACAATCCTAGGTCCTAACACGCCAAACTTACTATCTTCATATTCCTTCTGGATTGTAGAATAAAAGTCATCCTGAATGATTAATGTGTCATTATTCATCACGCAGACAAACTCACATGAAAGTGTTTCCTTTGCATACTTATATCCAATATTATTGCCACCGGCAAAACCAAGATTTGCGTCATTACAAATCACCTTTATGTTAGCTGCTGAACTATACATTTCCTCTAGCTTTTTACCTGTGCCATTAGGTGAAGCATTATCCACAATCACAATGTGAAAGTCTTTAGTATCAAGCTTTTCTTCTATGGACTTAACACAGTCTATAGTTTCCTGTATTGCATTGTAATGTAGTATGACAAATCCTATCTTCATAATTCTTTCCTATAAAGGCAAAAGCTGTTACGGTATACCGCAACAGCTTTTTGCTAAAACAATTCCTTCTCTAACTGGGAGATGTAACTCTCAATCATCTGCATACGCTTAGCATACTCTGCTCTGGCTGTATCTGTCTTACATCTTCTAATCTTAGGTCTGTTAATTCTGTAATAATTCTTAATTCTGTAATATGCCTTCTTGTAGCTTGGCTCATCCTCACAGGCTGTTGCCATAGCATCCCAAAGAACGCCAACGGCACCTACCTCATCAAGTAAGTCCGCATCCATAACTATCTTACACTCTATGGATAAATCCGCATCTGTTTCCTTATCCTCGTGTATCATAATAATCTCGCCAACTCTTCTGATTATCTCAGGGTCAACGCCTATACTATCCAAATATTCAACTGCAAGCTCGGCACCAACCTCTCCGTGAGGTCTGTCACCACTTTCATCCCAGCCTATGTCATGTAAGAGAGCTGCTAAAGCTATAATATCTAAATCTCCGCCCAGCTTGGACTGAAGCTTTATAGCCCATCTGTAAACTCTCATAGTATGTTCAAAACGGCTTCTAAATGGATAGTTTGGTGGTCTACCATTGTCCGAAGTCATCTTCTTTACATATTCTATTATCTCTGCGTAGTTCATAATTTCGCCCCTTAAATCTGGAAATTAACGCATCTTTAGCATTATTCCTAATAATAACATTTTTTTAGCAAAAAAGCTATATATTTTAGAAAATTTAATACTTTTTTAACCGTGCGACCAGCTTTGTGAAACGCTCATAGGCGTTACCTTAGCAGTTAACTCAGTCCAGGCAACCTCACGGCACCCAGAAGGTCCTACTTAGTGCTGCTTCGTTCCCGACCTGACACGGTTCATAGGTTTCTGTCGCGCGAGACCCAAACATCAACGCCACTTACCAAGGGCAGCCCTACAAGAAACAACCCGAGGCCGGCCATCACTCTCGCTATAGCGGATTGCGAGTACAGGGCACCGCTAACTCCCCAGCTGCACGGAAATTTATATCAACTACCAAGCAATTATTATTAACTTGGTAACTTGATTACATTGTAAGCTTGTCACCGTAGCTCTTAGTTTTACTCATAAAAAGCCATAGTAACCGACTATCACTAAGTAAGTATATATAAAATATTATGTTAAGTCAAGATTTTTCGTTCTTTTTGCTTGCTCTTAGCCAAGAAAAAAATTCTTTCATCAGTGTAGAACATTGCTCTTCTAACACCCCTCGCACCACTTTAACCTGATGATTAAATTGACTCATGTCAAGAAGATTTATAATTGAACCAGCACATCCTGCCTTAGGATTCATACATCCAATAACAACCTTAGGAATTCTTGCTTGAACTATGGCACCTGCACACATTTGACATGGTTCTAATGTGACATACATAGTGCAATCTTCTAATCTCCAATCCCCTATGACCTTAGAAGCCTTTTTAATTGCAAGAATTTCCGCGTGGGCTAAGGTGGTCTTGTCCGCATTACGTCTATTGTACCCTCTTGCTATTACTTTGCCTTCATAGACAATAACGCACCCTATAGGAACATCTCCCTTTAAAGCCGCCTTTTTTGCCAGATTAATAGCCTGCTTCATGAATCTTTCATCATCCTTGGTTATTACATTTTCGTCATTAGAATTATTCATTGTTATCTTCCTCTTGTTATCCATAAAACTTATGGTCCATCTCTCTAAGTCAAAAATTAGTGACAATCATATAAATATCTAATATACTGTCATTAGTTGATTTTTTCACTGACCTAACAGTATCTATTCGTTATGAGAGGCATTTATGGGACCATTAGAAACATATACAAAACATTATATATTAAAGGTTGAAAATGAGTCGGCAGCCAAAAACGTACTTAATCTTTACCTTAGAAATCGCATTTCCTTCGAGCAGTACGAGCCAACCAGACCTGTGAATTTTTACACCCTTGATTACCATATGCTTTCACTTAGCAGGGAGAAAAAGGCCTATGAGTTGGGAACATTTGTAAGGTATTATATATATAGTCTTGCTAACCCATCCCGAATTATTGGTGCTGTTAATTTTAATATATATAGAAATGATGTAGAAAACTTTGTGGAAGTTGGGTACAAAGTAGATTCTCTATACCAGAATCAAGGTGTGGCATCTGAGGTCTTAAGTCACCTCATTCCACTAGTTTCATATCACTATAATATTCATCGTTTTGATGCAAGGATACATCCTGAAAACTATCCATCAATTAGATTGGCAGCCAAGCTTGGCTTTAACCCTAAGTACCTAGAACCAAAAAGTGCAAATATTCTAGGCAAAGATGTGGATATTGTTCGCTATTCTTTGACAATCTCCCAAACCCAGTAGCCAAAATTTCCTGTTTTGGTTTCTTCATTTTTAACTGGCACAAACAAGCTAAATCCAAACATATTTGCCAGATATTTTTCTTTGTTGGTATATACTCCAGGCACTCCTATGACATAGGTGTCCTGATTTCTATTCTTAACCTTAATCTTTCCAAGCATTATGTATCTGTATCTGTAATATCCGTGGGTCAAAAAACTATTCTGTCCCAATTTCCAATTCCCTATAGGTAGTCTTCCTATATCCTGTGGTACTATCTTTACACATTCAAAAAATGGACTATCTATAAATGTAGGCAGCTTTACACTGCTATTTATCAAACTTTCTATTAGCGACTCTTTAGGTTGACTTTCCGGTTCTTCCCTTTGTTCTTCAACTGAATCACTTTTTTCTGTCATCTTCAAATATTCTGGTATAGGTATTAGTCCCACCTTAGGACTCTTCTCTCCTACAGATAACTCGCTAATATTTATATCTTTTTCTTTCCACAGGGACATGAGGGTATCCCCATCATCCACAGCAAAAAACACACCATCGTAGTCCTTTGGTGTTAGCTCTTCTTTCCCGAAGCCTTTCCACGGTATTACTTTTGTAACACTGATAGTATCCTTTTGCTCAGACGGAACTAATACTTCATCTAAGAGAATAAGTTCTCTTTGCTCATAGATAAAATATAGCTTACAGCTACATACAAAGGGTTTGTAAAGTTTAAGTCCTATATCAACCTTTGCCTCATCTACACCTTCTCTGCTTGTCCTAATAACTTTTATATAACCCGCATTCTCCCAGCGCTTATTGTCCTTATATCTGTAGATGTATGACACCCATCGTTCCTGCATGCTTCGCCCCGCCTTTCATATATTCCATAAATAAAATATATGTGGAAAGGGCTGATTTTATAACAAGAATTTAATTCATTTCCAAAAGGTAATCGCTAAGCTTTGCAAATTGTTCTAGATTAAGAGCCTCTCCTCTAACACTATCAGATAGGCCCATAGCTCTTAAAGCTTCCACCACCTGTTCCTTGGTGAAGTTCAAATCCGGTGAATTATTAATACCATTTTGCAAAGTTTTTCTTCTCTGATTAAATGAAGCTCTAATAAGCTTAAACATAAGCTTCTCGTCCTTCACTGTAACTGGAGGATTCTCCCAGCTAGTAAGTCTTATAACTGCAGAACCAACATTTGGTCTAGGCATAAAGCAGTTAGGTGGTACATTTGCCACGATATAAGGATTTGCATAATACTGCACTGCCAAAGAAAGAGCGCCGTAATCCTTACTTCCAGGACCAGACTGCATTCTGTCTGCAACCTCCTTTTGAACCATAACTGTAATGGACTCCGCTGGTATATGATTCTCAAAAAGTCCCATAATTATAGGAGTTGTGATGTAGTAAGGAAGGTTTGCAACTACCTTAACCTTATCCGCCTTACCCTTAATAAGCTCATGAATATCCACCTTAAGAATATCGTTATTGATAATAGTAACATTATCATAATCCCCTAGGGTTTCCTCATATATTGGCAGAAGATTCTTGTCAATCTCAACTGCAATAACCTGTCCTGCTGCCTCCGCAAGATACTGAGTCATTGTTCCTATTCCAGGACCTATCTCAAGTACAGTATCCTCCTTGGTTATCTCGGCCGCAGCTATGATCTTATCTATAACTCTGCCATCTATAAGAAAGTTCTGTCCGAATCTTTTCTGAAATGCAAAATCATACTTTTTAATTATATCTATTGTAACCTGTGGGTTGCTTAATTTTTCCATATTCACTCCTATTATTATCTTGGTGTCGAGGGTTCAAATCCCCCTACACCAACTACTGACTTATTCTGTATAACCTAAGCGCATTATTCCAAGTCTCCTCATACACCTGCTCCACTGACACATGCTTAATATCAGCTATGGCCTGGGCCACATAGGGTAGCCTCGAGGAATCATTTCTCTTACTTCTAAATGGATCTGGTGATAGGTAAGGCGCGTCTGTCTCTAGCACTATACTCTCTAGTGGTACGTAGTCCACAACTTCCTTAATCGCCTTGGCGTTCTTAAAGGTAAGCACTCCGCCTATACCGAAGAAGAATCCCATATTAAGATAATCCCTTGCCTGTTCCTTAGAATATGAATAACAGTGAACCACACCACCTATATCCTTGGCTTTAGAAGCTGTCATTATATCAAGTGTGTCTTTAGCTGCATCTCGGCTGTGAACCACTATAGGAAGCTTAATCTCCTTAGCCAACTCCATCTGGGCAGCAAACCATTTTTGTTGTACCTGCTTGTCAATGTTATCATAGTGATAGTCTAAACCTATCTCTCCTACGGCAACTATCTTTTCGTTCTTTAGAGCAAGCTCCTTAAGAAGCGGTATCTCATCAAATTTTTCCATCTCGTCTATATCTGACGGATGAACTCCAACTGTCCCATAGAAAAAATCATATTTCTTGGTGTACTCTACTGCAACCTGTGAAGAATTGAGAGATACAGCAATGTTAGTAACTGCCTCCACTCCCTTATCCTTTAAAGATGCAATTAGTTCCTCTCTATCTTCATCAAATGCTCTATCATCATAGTGGGCATGTGTGTCAAAAATCCTCATAGTCTATTCTCCTATATGTCACATATATAACTGGTTATAATTGTAATTAAAATTGAATTTTTCTAAATCAATATATTCATTTTTTGTCTAGCACTCTAATAATACCACTCTATTTTATTAATTAAATATTTAAATGTAAACATTTTTCTTTATTTCCCATAATTTATGTTGAAATTTGTAGGAAAATTTCGTAAAATATTCAGTAGGACTAGATACATAGGAGGGTATAGCTATGACAGTACAGGATTATTTAGATATTAGCGCTCTTGAGGAGCTATTAGAAAAGTGGGCTACTGCTACTAATATGATAGCTGTAGTATTAGATGATGAAGGTAATTTCCTTTCAAATAAGCTTGGATTTTCACGTGATAACATCGAAGCATTTAGTGAGGATATCGAGGTTGACGACGTAATCGTTGCTTCAATTATTGGTGGACCACTTGACGAGGATGCTGACGAAGACGCAGTTGAAGCAGCAGGACAGCTTCTTGCTTCATCTATTCAGAATCTTATGGAAGCGTCATTTAGAAAAGCAGAATTTGCAAATATGCAGGAAAGCTTTGTTAGTGAGATTGAAGGTGCTGCAGACCTTATTAAGGAACTTCTCATTAAGTCTCAGGGACTTAAGAAGATTGAGAATAAGCAGAACATCCTTGCTCTTAACGCTTCTATCGAGGCAGCTAGAGCTGGTGAGGCTGGTCGTGGATTTACCGTTGTTGCTCACGAGTTCGGTAAGATGGCTCACGAGTCAGGTGTAATCAATGATTCAGTTCAGAAGACATTACAGCAATTAGATAAGTGTGTTAGAGATTTAGCACGTTCGTAAGACATAAAAAAATTGCCCATTGGGGCAATTTTTTTATGTCTTACTTTGTGAACAAAACTTCACATTTTTTACAAACTTTAAACACAATCTAATAGTATATTAACACTTGTAAGAGCTTTTCATATATTTGAATCCTCTCTCCCCTCAAAAAGGTGATGTTGATTTCCTCCCCGGAGTCACATCACCTTTTTACATTATTATTTATCAACTATTTCTTTTATTTTCTCACACCTTTTGCTATAATAAGGGAAGTTTTTATTTATGCAAGAACATCTAGGGTATCATTCCCAAACTAGAAATAACGGAGGCAACAAATATGATTAACGAAATGTACAAGGAGATGACAGGCAAGGGTTCTGTTATCAGAGAGTTTTTTACATATGCAAATATGAGAGCCAAGGAAATTGGTGCCGAGAATATCTACAACTATTCTCTTGGTAATCCATCTGTTCCTGCCCCACAGGAGTTTACAGATTATATGGTGGAGCTTCTTCAGACAAAGGATCCACTTACACTTCACGGATACAGCCCATCACTTGGTATTGATTCCACTAGAAAGGCTGTGGCTGAATCTCTCAACAAGAGATACGGTATGAGCTACACTGCTGATGAGATATTTATGACTACTGGTGCTGCCGGAGCAGTTGCTCACGCAATTAGATGTGTGGTTAAGGATGGTGATGAGGTTATTACATTTGCACCTTACTTCCCAGAGTATGTTCCTTATGTGGAGGGTACAGGAGCAAAGCTTACTATCGTTCCTGCCGATATTGAGACCTTCCAGATAAACTTTGAGCTTTTTGAGAAGGCCTTAAATCCAAATGTTCAGGCAGTTCTTGTAAACTCACCTAACAACCCATCTGGTATTGTTTATTCAACTGCTACTATCAAGAAATTAGCTGATATCTTAAGAGCAAAACAGGAGGAGTACGGACACGATATCTACCTTGTGTCTGATGAGCCATACAGAGAGATAGTATTTGAGGGGGCTGATGCGCCATTTATATCAAGCTTCTATGACAACTCACTTTGCTGCTACTCATTCAGTAAGTCACTTTCACTTCCTGGTGAGAGAATTGGTTATGTAGCTGTTAACCCAGCCTGCAAAGACGCAAAGCTTATAGTAGCTATGTGTGGTCAGATTTCAAGATTTACTGGTCATAACTGTCCACCTTCTATTATTCAGCTTGCAGTGGAAAAGGTGCTTGATAAGACTAGTGACCTTTCAGTTTACGAGACCAACAAGAATATCTTATACAAAGAGCTTACTAGAATTGGCTACCATATAGTTGAGCCAGGTGGAACCTTCTATATGTTCCCACGCTCACTTACTCCAGACGCTAATGAGTTCTGCTGGAGAGCAGCTAAGGAGCTTAATCTTATAATCGTTCCTGGAGACAGCTTTAACTGTCCTGGACACTTCAGAATCTCCTACTGTGTGAATACTGAGATGGTAGAGAGAAGTATTCCAGCCTTTGAAAAGCTGTATGAGATGTATAAAAACTAAAGAATACGTAGCCTTTCGCCTGTGGTGAAGGGCTATTTTTATGTTGTTTTTTAAACCTATTTTATGTATAATAGGAATAGCGTGTAAATTTACTAGGAGGAAGGCAAAATGTTGAATAATAACAGCGTCGGTAAGAAGCCTACAAAATATACCGGCATCTTGTTGCACCCTACTTCTTTCCCAAGTCCATACGGAATTGGCGAACTTGGTCAGGGAGCATATAAATTTATTGATTTCCTTGTGAGATCAGGACTTAACACTTGGCAGGTACTGCCTCTCGGACATACTGGATTTGGAGACTCACCATATCAGCCATTTTCCGCATTTGCAGGACAGCCACTTATCATCAGTATAGACCACTTAAAGGAGCTTAGACTTATCTACGATAGCGACCTTAAGGATATGCCTGTATGGAATCCAGAGCAGGTAAGCTACGGCGAGTTAATCGAGTTTAAGACTGCTATCCTTAAGCTGGCTTACGAAAGATTTACAGATGAAAATCTTGATGACGGACTTACTACAAACAAAGAGCTTATGGATGCCTTTGAAAGCTTCTGTAAGGATACCTTCTGGCTTGAGGATTATGCACTCTTTATGGCCGGTAAGGATTATCACGATGGCATGCCTTGGTATATGTGGGAGGACAATCTCAAGAAACCTACCAAGAAGCAAAAGGAAGCTTGGATTAAGAAGTTAGATAAGGAGATGGGCTACTACAAATTCCTCCAATTCTTATTTAACTATGAGTGGACAAAGCTTAAAAAATATGCCAACGATAAGGGTGTTAAAATAGTTGGCGATATTCCAATATTTATGGCTTGGGATAGTGTGGATGTTTGGGCTAACCAAAATCTATTCCAGCTTGATTCTAAGGGATATCCAACTGTAGTTGCTGGTGTACCACCAGATTATTTCTCAGCTACAGGACAGCTTTGGGGCAACCCACTTTACAATTGGAAAAAGCATACCGAAACAGGCTATGACTGGTGGCTTAAGAGAATAAAGTACCAGCTTACCTTAAGCGATTTCTTAAGAATTGACCATTTTAGAGGATTTGATAAATATTGGGCAATTCCTTATGGTGAAGAGACTGCTGTTAACGGCAAATGGGTGGAAGCACCTGGTATTAATTTCTTCACACACCTTGAGGCCACACTTGGTTATCACCTTCCAATCATAGCAGAGGACTTGGGTGAGATTGACGATTCCGTTATTGAGCTTAGAGACAAATTCGGTCTCCCAGGAATGAAAATCCTTCAATTTGCTTTTGAAAATCCTGAAGAGAATGACTTCCTTCCACACAACTTTGTAAGAAATTGTGTATGTTATACCGGAACTCATGACAATAACACAACACTTGGATGGTATAAAAATGCTTATGAAGCATCTCGTGACAAGCTTAGAAGATACTACTCTACTGATGGACACGATATTTGCTGGATACTAATTAGAGCTTGCTTTGGTTCTGTAGCAAATATGGCTATCGTTCCTATGCAGGATGTTCTTTCCCTAGATTCATGGGCAAGATTTAATACCCCTGGTGTAGGCGAAGGAAACTGGGCTTGGAGATACAAGGAAAGCGATTTGACAAAAGAACTTGAAGCTAGACTATATGAAACCTGTAAGATGTACGGAAGATAGTTAACCTAATTTACATAGTATGACTGGTTAATTACTTGGAACAGGAGGAAAATAATGAGAACCATTGCATTAGTTACACTTTTAATGATTGGCTTATTTTTCGGTCTCCCATATCATCTATATATGGGGAAGGTCAGAAAAACCAATCCTGATAAGGCATGGGAAATGGGCAGAAAATATGTATCAGGTTACTTTAAAGCCGGTCTCTTTGTATGTAGAGCCAAGGTCAATGTACTTGGCAAAGAAAATATACCTGACGAAGCTTGTCTCTTCGTAGGTAATCACAGAAGCTATTTTGACATCCTTATCTCACACGAAGCCATTAAGAGACCAGCTGGTTTTGTGGCTAAAAAGGAGATACTTAAGGTTGGTCTTTTAGCTCTTTACATGAAGGATATAAGCTGTCTCTTCCTTGATAGAAATGATATCAAGCAGGGACTGGAAACAATGAACAAGGGTGGCGAGCTTTTAAAGCAAGGCCACAGCATGATACTTTTCCCTGAGGGAACAAGAAGCCAGCAAGACGGTATGCTTCCTTTTAAGGAAGGCGGCTACAAGATGGCTGAAAAGGCAAAATGTCCTATAGTACCATTTGCCATTACAGGCTCAGACTTGCTTCTTGAATCAAGACCAAAGAAGGGAAGATTCAAAAAAGTAAATGTAACTATAGAATTTGCAAAGCCAATTTATCCAACTCAAATGGCACCAAAGGATAGAAAGGCTATGTACGCACAGATTCCTGATATAATTCAGGGAATGAAAGATAATCACTAAAAAACGGAGGTAACACACATGAAGTGGTGGATGGTTATGTTAATTATTATGGTTGTTGCCCTTGTAATACTCTTTGTACTTTACAAGATTGGTAATAAGCTTCAGGCAAGACAGATGGCTCAGAAAGAGCAGCTTGCAGAGGCAGCACAACCTATGACAATGTTGGTTATAGACAAGAAGTATCTTCCTATGAAGGATGCAGGACTTCCTAAGATGGTTTTAGAACAAACACCTAAGAGATATCAGAAGCAAAAGCTTCCTATCGTTAAGGCTAAGGTTGGTCCACAGATTATGAACTTTATCTGTGACGACGCTATATACGATGATGTTAACAAGGGTGAAGTTAAAGCTATGGTTAGCGGTATCTACATATTAAGTGTTAAGAGTATGAGAAAGAAGAATGCCGCTGCTGCTACTGAAGATGACAAGAAAACAAAGAAGGGCTTCGCAGCCAAGATGCGTGCAAAGCAGGCAGCATACCAGAAGCAACTTAATGACGATATAATGGCAAAGGCTCAGAACAAGGCTAAGAATCCAGAGAAGTCTAAAGCTGAGATTAAGAAAGAAAAAGATCGTGAGAAGATGATTTCTAAAAATGCAGTTAAGTAAATTATTTAATACAACCAATCCTAATATGAAGTATATCTGGTTTATGTTTCTACCTATCCTTGTGGTGGTGGCTATCCAGTACGCTGTAATTATCGGAGATGTAATATTTTTGTTCGCCAAAAATATATTATCCAGTCAAGAAGTAGATAAGGATGCTACTATTGAATTCATAATGAATAGTGACTTCAAGCAACCTATGAATCAAGCCTACATGACCTTGTTTCAATATCTAATATATATTCTTGTATTTGGAATATGGTACTACAAAGCATTTTGTAAAGATGCAAATATATTTGGCAGCAGTGATTTTAATTCTTTTGCAAATTACGTAAAAGACAAACTACTAACTATAAAATCCATTTTTATAATAATTGCAGGCTATATGGCTCAGCTTTTTGTAGATGGAATTCTAACATTGGCTCAGCCACATTTTCAAAGTTCCTTTGATAATTACGGCAAGATGGTGGACTCCATAACAGGAGCCAAATCGTCCTTTGTAATGATTTTTGCAGTTATTTTAGTAGCGCCTATTGGTGAGGAACTTTTATTCCGTGGTTTAATTCAAAGCTACGGACTTAAGAACTTCGCACCAGTGCTGGCCATAGGATTACAAGGATTAATATTCGGTTTGTATCACGGCAATGTAATTCAGGGCATATACGCCTTCTTTATGGGAGTAGTGCTTGGAATTGTGACGTACAAGCTTGGATCTATTATTCCAGCTATACTACTTCACGTAAGTATTAATGCCAGCTTGCTACTTGTGCCGGAGATTCTTTACATCGGAACAGGAAGAACCATTGCTACAACTATTGTGACAGGAGCTATATTTGTGGTAATGATATGGTTGGTTGTGAGGAAGACAAATAAAGATATGGAATAGAAAAAGTCGGTTCAAAATGAACCGACTTTCTCTACCTCTAATACTGTATCACTCTCTAAAATCCAATATTCTCAATTGGGTCTTATATAAATTATATATTCTATCCAAATATTATTTATATACTATCTCCCAACCATAATCAGCTTCTTCATATTGCCTTTCTAAATCATTTATACTATAATACAATCCGAATTCATAAGAAATTTCCTCATCATAATGTATTTTAATTAGTAGATTCTTATCGCAAACAAAATGCTGAGAGTAACCAAGTCTATCATATTCGTCCCATTGCGCCTTTGCATCTTCCTCAGTATCAAATACGTAAAATTCATATATTGTCTCTAAGTAGCCATTATCACCAAACAAATAATAAACAATCATTGGTGTACTAATCCCATTCTCCCATGGAATTTCTGGTCCACAGCTACATGCCTCATTACCTTTTATAACTAATTTATCCACCTCATACCACTCTGGAAATACTATATTGCCTGTTGAAAGATTATCAGAAACATTTGTATCAGAATTATTATTGTTTTCATTTGTAACATCATTCTCGACATCTACTTCTTCAAAAACAGGATAGCTATCTAGCTTAACCAAGTCATATCCTTTACTGAGATAAGCTCCCGCGTATTTTAAAGATGAATCCTCTATATTGTCAAGATTAAAATAACAAACCATTTCTTCTACAGTATTATCATATGTTATTCCTGACACCTCATCATAATAAGAACTCGCGCCTACGCTCAATGGAAAACTAATCTCATTTGTTAGCAATGTTTCTTCTTCAGTTATATATGAAGTACCTGAATTATACTCGTGCATCAAATAGAAATCAATTGTACGAGTAGAACTTTCAGTGGTTCTTTCAATATTCCAATCAATAGAATCTACTTTCCCAGAGTTCACAACTATATAATAATCCTTTCCACTTAAACCCGACGCCATCCAAACACCTGATAATGCTTCATAATTAACCGACAAGTATCTCTCATACTCATTTAATCTTAAACTACATGAAAATTCTCGATTAAACAAATCTCCATTGGTAGAGTAAATATACCCTTCTACTCCATAAACTCCTGTTTCGGTATAATAAGTTGTGTCTTTCTTATAATTGTACTTATAACATATACTATTATTATCATAAGTTGTTTCGTCAGAATCAAAGGTCATATAAGCATTTACATACTCTGAAATCCTATTTTCAGGAACCTCATTAATTACAATCTCTTCATCTGAATACATGTATGAGGATTCTATCTCCCACCCTGCTTTGTCATAATATGCACAATTCAATACGTAATACGATGTCACATCAATATATTGACCTTCTAGTTCGATTTTACAAAAAGCATCATAATGTCCTCCTGAATTCAATTGTCCCTTTACAACTTCAAAATTTTTTAACTCAAATATATATGACTGACCATCTATTTTGTACTCTAATGCTTGTTTTTCAATTTCTTTTTTCAATTTTCTTTCTGAAGGTCTATCTTTTGATTCCTCATTACTACAACCACATAAAAAAAGAAGACAAAACACTATCACTATAGTATTTAATATCCTACCCTTAGAATGAAATTTCAACACATTCTTATTCTTCGCTTCGCTCTTACAATTAATATACATACTTACCATCTCCTTCGTAATAACTTTAACTATATAGACATAAAATAGCCTATATAGTTTATTTGATTGTATCATTATCGCCTATACAATTCAAGTATAAACAACTTTTCTGTATTAGTTAGGCAAGATGGAGGTGACATATGAATTACTACGAAATTGGTCAAAGAATCAGACATTTAAGAAAAGCAAATAACCTATCCCAGGAACAATTAGCAGAAAAAGTAGGGATATCTGTAACACACTTAAGTCATATAGAAACAGGCAATACAAAACTAAGCCTCTCTGTATTTGTATCTATAGCTAAAGCTTTATCCGTTCAAACAGATGAATTATTATATGATTTACCAGATATAAACAACTCAACATTAAAGCAGGAATTCCTATCTTATTTGGACTCTTGTTCCACTCAAGAACTACACATTATCATGGACTCAATAAAGGTAATTTTAACATCTTTAAGAAAATATATATAAATATCGACTTTTTTGATGCACTATAATAATATTGCTCTCAAGAAACGAGATTTCTAATAAGTAAGGTAATCAACCAAAACTCTTTCTCGTTTCTTTTTTATGTTCATATATCCACTCAACTTTCCGCTCCTTATAAAAAAATCCTCCTATCATATAGCCACTAGTGGCTCATGATAAGAGGAATCATTTATCAATATTATTTACATTACAAGCTATCCCAAATCATCCCCAACAGTATACACATAGGCCTTTTCATCAGGATCAAGTCTATAATCTGGTAGCTTTACTATATGCTCTAACTTAAAAGGAAAATTCCTTATGGCACTCATCATATCATAAGTACAATAATAAAATACTATAGTCACCTTTCTAGGGTGTGCTTCCACTGACTTTAGTATCTTCCCAAGCACATCCTCAAGTATTCCTTTGGCAAATGGATTAAAGAAGTAAAAACAACTATCCTCTGGAGCTATAGCATATTCCTCTGCCTTCATATTAAGCAGAGTAAATTTATCTCTTTGACCACCAAATCTAACATGATAAAACTCTGTGTTATCTAAAAGCTTGTCAAAGATTTTCTTATCATACTCTATACCCTTCACCTTGCAGAAAAATCTCTGGTTACAGTAAAACAGTACTCTTCCCATACCACATCCAAAATCAACCAATGTGTCTTCCGCACTAAGTGGTATCAGGTCAAATATTTGCTCTAGCCCCTCATACTCTGATGCCTCGTAGAGGGAGTATTTTAGCTTCTTGGTATTTCCTAATATTATAGTTTCCTCATTGGTTTTTATTCCTAGAAACTTTTCGTACTGTGTTTCCTTGTCCATAGCTTCCTATCCTTTTTACATACTAGCCACATTTTCAGCATTACTAATGCATATTTTAATACTCATCTTCATAGGCTCATCATCACCCACCTGAAGAGTGTATGTGGTTGCCACATTAATGGCAAATCCCTTTTCCTCGTCCTCTAAGTCACCCTCTAGTTCATAGCTATAAGAGAGTGTTGTAAGTGTAACTGGAAATGCTCCGTAAGGAGTAATATAACTGGTATTGTGAACCATATTCTTTCCATACATAAAGTCTGTGTTCAGCTCTCCCTTTCTAATAATTCTAAGCTCCTCAGGAGACACAAAAAGTGTTGAGCGGGTCTTATGACCTTCACCAGACAAATCCTCCACATACACAAGTCTAAAATCAAACTCTCTAATGTCCATAATGGCAAAATTCTTAGTCTTAATTACTTCATCACTTATATCCTTACTTTCGATTTCTAGATTTACCTTCACTCTAACACCCCTTTACAGCAAAAAATGCTCTCTTATTCACAAAATCCCCAGAGTGTCATCTAGGGATTTTCAAATCTTATATCTAATAGCTTTCTATGTCTACTACTTTAACCTGGTCTACATTTATAGGTAACACATCATTTGCAAATGCTTTGAAGTTATCCACTCCATCACTTACATAAAATTCATATGCCACCTTGTCATTCCTTACATTAAGCATATTCTTGCCAGCTAATATTTCCTTAAGTCCCTTAGCTGTCTCGTAAGCTGGATTGACAAGAGTAACATCATGACCCATATATCTCTTAATAGGGTTCATAAGAAGTGGGTAATGTGTACAGCCAAGAACAAGTGCATCTACGTTGTATGGCTTAAGCTCTGACAAATATCTCTCCACCATATCGTCTGTGATTCTGTCCTCTAATAATCCCTCCTCCACTAGTGGTACAAAGAGGGGACAAGCCTTTCCTACAACTGTTATATCCGGATCTAGACATCTTATATACTCTGTGTAAATTCCAGACTTTATAGTTCCTTCTGTTCCTATAATACCCACACTCTTGGTCTTGGTCATATCTGCTGCCATCTTTGCGCCTGGTCTAACCACACCAATTACCGGAATATCAATCTCTGCTCTCATCTCTTCTAAGGCAAGGGCACTGGCTGTATTACATGCAAATACGATTGCCTTGACATTCTTAGTTCTAAGAAATCTTACTATCTGCTTTGAATACTTAAGTACTGTCTGCTTTGACTTGCTTCCATATGGCACTCTGGCAGTGTCTCCAAAATATATTACATTTTCATTAGGAAGCTGACGCATAATCTCTCTTACAACTGTAAGTCCGCCAACTCCTGAGTCAAATACTCCAATTGCCTGTTCCATATCTATCTCCTAATTATAAGCTAATCTCGTAGCTTACTATTCTTTACTTAATTACACCTATCAAACTTGACTATATCTATGGTCTCTCCACAGCCATATCAATAAGTTCTTGAACTAAGCTTTCTATAGTATAACCCTTTGCCTTCCACAACATCGGATACATACTAATAGATGTAAATCCTGGCAAAGTGTTAATCTCGTTAAATACAACGCTACCAGTATCCTTCTCCAAGAAGAAGTCAACTCTTGATAATCCAAAACCATCCAGGGCATTAAATATTTTCACGGCATTCTCTCTTATCTCTTGGGCCTTTCCCTCTGGAAGTTCTGGGTCTATTACTGTCTTAGATTCTGCATTGTTATACTTAGCATCAAAGTCATAGAACTCTGCTGCCGCAAGAATTTCACCTATGCCTGAAGCTTTAGTTGTTTTATCATATCCTATAACAGCACATTCTAATTCACGACCAACTATAGTCTCTTCAACTAATATCTTGTAGTCATGCTTAGCGGCTTCAAGAAGACCTGCTACAAGCATCTGTCTATTATCTGCTTTTGAAACACCCTTTGATGAACCTGCCTTTGAAGGCTTTATGAATACTGGATAAGAAAGCTTTGACTCAACCTTTTCTACTACACTATCCATATCCTTTAACTGGCTGGCAATTACTCCTACATAGATTGCCTGTCTGATTCCTAGGGTATCTACCACCATCTTAGTATAAAATTTATCCATAGATGCAGCTGATGCAAATACACCGCATCCTACATAAGGAATATCTGCCATCTCAAAAAGTCCCTGGATTGTTCCATCCTCGCCGTACATACCATGAAGTACAGGGAATATAGCATCTATCTTAATGGATTGGTTGTAGCTATATGTACCGTCATTTTCTTCTCCAACAAGAAGCTCTCCTCTTGTATCAGGAGAAATGATTGCAACCTCTTTTGACTTTCTCCAGCTTCCATCTTCTATGGAAGTCACATCTGCTACCTTAAGCCACTTTCCTTCTTCTGTAATACCTATAAGATGAAGATTATACCTATCAAGGTTTACAGCCTTAATTATAGTAACCACTGATATGCAAGATACTTCATGTTCTGATGAACGTCCACCAAATATAACTGCAAGATTTTTCTTAGACATAATATTTCCTCGCTTTTATAGTCTTAACTCTAAATATGAAAGGGCTAAGGCGAACCCATTTTCACCACAAGTTCGCCCGCCTATTTATCTAGGTATACCACAATTTTATGCACTATGGTTCGCGTATATTATACCCATTTATTCTTCTAGTTTCAAGTGCATTGAATTTTTTACCTAATCTACTCCGAAGAGTATCTCAAATATTTTAAATTTAATCTCTATCTCATCCTGTGGAACCTCCTGCTTCACAAACAGCTTGTCATACTGTTCTTCAGTTAAAGCTTCCTCCATGGCCTGCTGCCCTTCCTTAGTTATAACCCCGCCTGCTTCCATAGGAAAACACATGGTAGGGTATAACAGACACCAAAAATTTTCACCATTTGCAAGACCAATATCTATTCTAAGAGCGTCGTAATATCCAGCAGGCAGAACCATCTCCCCGTATTGTCTCATAGGAAAATAGTCATTTGTAATATACACCTTCACTGCGTAGTTATATCCCTCATCTGACAGAATTTCCTCTGATACTTTATCAATTTCATTTAGATTATTCTCCAAATACCCAAGAGCCTCTTCCCTTGTAGTACATGCTTTAAGACCTTCATCAATAGATGCTAGTACCCCATCTCTCACCTTATATTTTAGGGCCACGTCCACATCGGAGTTACTGTTTGCTCTAACATGAAAACGAACAAGACTGTCTCCTAGCACATCCTCATCTTCCTTATCTGCACTATCTAATGACTGTTTATTAAATGTATCCTTAGTCTTATCCTCGTCTTGTTCTTCAGTTGATATTTTATCAATGTACTCCTTATTTAAGCTACCATTTATAGCAAGGATTGGAACATAGTCCTCTGTCTCAATATAACCATCTCCTAAATTTTCATCAGCCAATATTTCTCCTGAAGTCCCTTCATTAATACCTGCTCTCATATAGTTAAACATATACATTGCTCCACTTAAGCTCACTCCTATTAATAACCCAAGAACAACGCCTAAAACAGCTCCTCTAATAATTCTAAATATCATATAAACCTCCATATAATTAACATTTTTTCTATGGATAGTTTTCCCTAGAGTATGCTATTTTAATCAATTGTCTCAAAGAGATTTCTTCTTGGTCCTCCCCAGATACAATTTTTACTTCTACGGATTTCCCCAGATTAGGATTATCACTCATCTCTAAAGCAAATTCTTGTATCTCATCCCATGATATATCCTGAAAAGTTATGCCTGAGAGATGACCTAGATCAAGCTGTCTTCCCTTACTGTCATAGTAGCTTTGAAGTGCATCTTTTAATCCCTTATTCTTTACACTCTCATCCTTTGTCTCGTAATCTCCTGTGGCATCACTAAGATATTTCTTTATGTCCGCAACTGTAAATATAATCTCCTTATTTTTGAATGTGATATTTGTCACATAGTCTCTTTTTTCTATTGAAGATTGTTGATTAGATATTGCTTTAAAATCATCCTTGGTGTCCAAATCACATCCTGTTACAAGCCAAGCTGTTCCTATTACCATAATGATAATCACCATTTTCTTACTTGCATTCACAAAGCTAATACCCTTTGATATAGACAACCTTCCACCTTTTTCCTTGCAAATTAATATGAGGGGAAGAATCAAACTTATAGCAACATCTGCCCACAGCATATACCCGGCAAAATATATCGCTATCCCTTCTATACTCCACACCCATGCCAGAATTACAACTGCTACCAAAACTGCCCACAGGCCATACTTTCCCTGTCTTTTGTTCTTTAGCTTAAACCCTGTAAATAGTGCTTCCTTTGCATAAAATATATATCCACTGATTATTGCGAATACCCCAATTACCCAAAAGGCTAACACAGGATAGTCAGCTCTTTGTATAACTCCACCTGGTATAAATGCAGCCTCCATAACATTTAACGCAGCCTGGCTGTCACTTGCAACCCAATGTCCTCCCATAATACCAATTATGAACATATACGCTAAAAAGATTGATATTAATATCCAAAGCCCTGTCTTAAGTGCATTTCTCCAATTACCTTCTCGCTGGTAGGGAAGAGAAAATAGCATAAGCTCCGTGGAGGTAGTAATTAAGAATGCCACATATCCACCCTTTATCACATCCATAAAGCTAGCACCCTCATGCAACATCTCATAGTTTACTCCCATAAGCCCGTTATACAGCTCATCCACGTTAATGTTGCTAATGGAAAATACGGCTACCAAAATAATGGGAATTACCATCCAAAGATACAAAAGCTCCAACATTCTTCCTCGCTTCTCTATATCTCTTGATGCCCCATATCCGCAAACCAATGCAAATATAATTATTATTCCCCATAGATTAAAGCTTTGAAGCAAAAATTCCTGTACTGTCTTCCCAAAGAAGAATAAAATAAGCCCTGCTCTTAATACAAATCTCAGCAAATATATAATACAGACACCCCTGCCAAACCCACTCTGGTTGTACACATTATCTTTTCCTACCGGAAATCTCCTGGACAAAAAATATATAAGGCACATATATATAAATCCCAGAATTAGTCCTATCAAAAATGCTACAAAGTGCAATCTTCCTGCAAGGTTTACTGTGGCATAAGGTATTACCACCATGCCTAGGGATATATTTTCTAAGATTCCAATTCTAAAGCCCTGTCGCTCCGATATCATTTTATTTTCTAATGTCATTATTTCTCTCCTTAAGTCTTTCCCTGTTTGCGTTATTCGTCCAATAAGGTCTTTTACCCATATGCTTAATAGGTGCCCTAAATATAAAGTCTCCCTTCACCCAGGACCTATCCTTATCCCCTGCAACAGTTGGCATCATATATGGAACCCCAAAGCTTTCTAGCTCGGACAGGTGGATTGCCACCACAAGTAGTCCTAGAATAAAACCATATATACCAAGACACGCAGAAGTAATTAGAATAAAGAATTTCATCAATCTGTACACGGACACAAACTCCTCATTTGGTATGGCAAAGGATGCTATGGCAGAAAGAGCCACCACTATTACAACTATAGTGCTTACTATTCCTGCCTCCACCGCCGACTGTCCTACTATAAGTCCTCCTACGATTCCTATGGTATTGCCCAGTGGTCCTGGCAATCTTATCCCGGCTTCCCTTAACAACTCAAACAAAAACTCCATAAGAAGCACTTCCACCACAATTGGAAATGTAACCATAGACCGAGCAGATGCTATAGCATAGAGAAGCTTAGCTGGAAGTATCTCACTGTGAAATACAGTAACCGCCACATAAAATCCTGGCAGAGTTATGGCCAAGAATGCAGCTAGATACCTTATTATTCTTGCAAATGTTCCCACTGCCCATCTGTTGTAATAATCATCAGATGCCTGTAGAAGCATATTAAAATTACAAGGAGCAAGTACCACTTCCGGGGAATTGTCAAACACTATAGCCACCCTGCCTTCTAGTATTCCCGATGCCACCTTATCTGGTCTGGTAGTTGCCTGAAACACAGGGAAAACGGAATACCAATTATCCTCCATTAGGTGCTCCGCCATTCCCGAGTCAAATATTCCATCTATATCATAGGTGTTAAGCTTCTTCTTTATATTTTCAACAAGTCTAGGGTCTGCCAAATCCTTTATATACATAATTCCGTAATCTGTCCTACTTCGCTGACCTATACTTCCCTGCTCACACTTAAGCTTTGGATCCCTTATCCTTCTTCTTATTAGCGCAGTACTAAATCTAAAGCTTTCGTTGAAGCTATCCCTTGGACCTCTCAAACCACCCTCAGTATCATTTTCACTTATACTTCTCAGAGGATATTTTTTTGTTGACACAACCAGGGCCTGTTCATAGCCATTGATGAAAATAACAGTATCTCCCTTTAATATGCCTAAGATAGCCTTATCAAAGCTAGGCTCCTTAACTATATCTGCAGTATGAGTTTCCCTGTGGAGTATTGATTCCATCAAATCTCGTCCATCTGTAAGTCTCCACTCATATAAAAGTGGCTTTATAACGCCATCTTCAATTATGGTCCTATCCACCAGTCCATCTGTATACACTACGTAAATCTTTACATTTCCCTGTATTCTCCTTAAGCAAAACTCTTTCTGTACTATGTCACCCGCTCCCTTAAATAAGGTCTTCAACATATCTATATTTATATCTAGGTTCTTATTAATAGATGGCTTGAACCTATTTTCTTCATCAAACCAAAGCTTATATATGTCCTTCTCCTTCAATTTCTTTCCCCTTAATAATTATTTTCTACAACTTTTAATTAATCCATATTTTACCCAAAGGACAAAAAAATATGCGTAACACCAACTCCCTTAGGAATTGGCATTACGCACATTTCTGATTACAATCTGTTCCTGATTGTAAATATGTTCGTTCATTATCTTCTCAGCACTTTCCTTGTCACCCTTAAGTATTGCCATGGTAATCTGATCGTGCTCTCTTATTAAGTTATCATGGTAGGAAAAATCCTTTACGTACTCAACTCTGTATCTATACACCTGCTCTCTAAGATTCTGAGCCATATTGATTAGCTTGGAATTCTTAGACGCCTTGTAGATAACATTGTGAAAATGCTCATCCGCCTCCACTATTGCAGGCACAAGCTTTGAATTAATTGCCTCCTTAAATGTCATACAGGCAGTCTTAAGCTCCTCTTTGCCCTCCTCGTCTATTCTCTCACAGGCTAGTCTAACAGAAAGAGCCTCTAAAGCCATTCGGACCTCTAATGCATCCTTAAGGTCTTTTACTGTTATGTTAGCAACCTCAGCTCCCTTACGTGGAATCATAACTACTAAGCCTTCTAGCTCTAACATTCTAATTGCTTCTCTTACAGGAGTTCTACTTACGCCTAGCTTCTTGGCAAGAGTGATTTCCATAAGCCTTTCTCCAGGCTGAAACTCTCCCTGAATTATGGCATTTCTAAGGGTTTTAAATACTACCTCCCGAAGTGGTAGATATTCATCTATATTAATGTCTAGCTTCATTCTTAATTCTCCTCTCTTTCGTAATAATTATATGTTTCGTACATAGTTTACATCACTGTTTCATACTGCTCTTGTATGCTTTAGATCACCCATAACACTTATTACATATTCACCGGTCTTGTAATAAATACCTCAGGTGCTAATTCCCTATCACTAATCATCATAGCAGCTTCCCACACCTTGTCCTTATCATCAAAAAGTCCAAATACTGTAGGTCCACTACCGCTCATTATAGCATTTAAAGCACCTTGCTCTTTCATAAGTGACTTTAGTTCTTCAATCTGTGGGTGCATATTTACTGTTACAGTTTCTAGTACATTTTCCATGCGTTCTGCTATGGCTATGAGATTTTCACTTTCAAGTGCTTCAACCATACCATCTACGTCTGGATGATGCTTAAGCTCATTAGCCTTAAGGTTAGTATAAATCTCCTTAGTGCTTACATTTACTGGTGGTTTTGCCACAAGTACATGAACCTTTGGCAAGCCCTTAATTGGAGTAAGCACCTCTCCTATACCTTCAGATATGGCAGTTCTACCAAGTATACAATATGGTACATCTGCACCAAGCTTAACTCCATATCTCATAAGCTCATCTGTGGAAAGGTCTAACCCGTATAGTTTATTTACAGCCTTAAGAGCTGCTGCACAGTCTGTACTTCCCCCAGCCATGCCTGCTTCAGCAGGAATATTCTTTATAAGATTAACAGCTATGTGACTCTTTATATTATATGTTTCAAATAAAAGTGCTATTGCTTTGTAAACTAAATTTCTCTCATCAGTTGGAATACCTTCCTTGTTCACGGTAAGGTCTATTTTGATATCTTCTGTATCTCTGGCAATTACTTCAAACTCCAGCTCGTCATATATATCAAGATTCTGCATAATCATCTTCACATCATGGTATCCGTCCGGACGTCTTCTAATGACATCAAGAGCAAGATTTACCTTTGCGTATGCTTTCAATGATATGTTATTAATTAGGCTATTCATATGGTCCTCCTTGTGGGGAATTATATAGAATATATTATATCATTCGGCATTTTTGTATACAAGTATACATGTATACAAAAATGTACCACCTCATCTAGTCAAAATGCTATAATACAACTTATTTCTTATATGATATAAAGTTTTTCTCTGCTATTGTCGATACATATAACGTAAGATGAGATAAGGTCTTTGTGCCCTATTATGGCGGTGTCATATAGGGACTGCAGATTCCTTTTGACAGACCAAGGAGGGTGTTAGTATGGAATTAAATGGAATTAGTTCAGCCGTATACCAAACCGCAACCTACACAGCTAAGGAGAGCAAGAAGGTTAGCGAAGCTCCTGCTAAGGCAGAGGAAGCATCAGCAGTATACGAAAAATCAGAAACAGTTGAAAAAACAACTTATGACAACAAGAATCCTAAGGTTGATCAGGCTACCATAGATAAGCTTAAAGCAGACGCAGAGGCAAGATTTGCTTCTTTGGCTTCTCTTGTGGAGAAGTGCTTATCCAAGCAGGGACAGACCTTTAAATACGCTACATTAAGCGACCTTATGAAGGGTGTTGTTAACGGAGAGGTTGAAGTAGATCCAGAGACTGTTGAGCAGGCTAAGAAAGATGTGGCTGAAGACGGCTACTGGGGAGTAGAGCAAACAGCAGAGAGAATCGTTTCCTTTGCGAAGGCTTTAACTGGTGGAGACGTGTCAAAGCTTGAGGAGATGAGAGCAGCCATTGACAAAGGCTTTGGTGATGCAGAAGAGATCTGGGGAGATGAGCTTCCTGAGATTTCCGCAAAAACTAGAGATAGAATCAACGAGATGCTTGATGAGTGGGCAGCAGAGTAAAGCTATAGCTTGTACTTTATATTAACAAGGAGAGGTGATTGTCACCTCTCCTTGTTTGTTGTATTATTCTGGGCTGTGGGAAATCACATACCATCCCGTCTATCTAGGGATTATGCTTCCCCACAGCCTTCACTGCTACGACTTTACAACTATAATCTTATCACCTTCATTTAGGTAATCTGACTCCAATCCGTTAACTTCCTTAATGGACTCAGTAGTAGCATAGTATTTTCTAGCCACTGACCATAAGGTATCTCCCTTTTTCACAACATAACCTACAATTCCCGGCATGGCTGCCTTCTTTGCTGTATCTATTGGTTCTAGCTGCATATCTGTTATAACCTCTAGATTATTCTTGGCAAATATAGACATGCTTAAGCCTACCATTCCCTTAATCTCTATTTCCTGGCTATTTACAAGGCTTGCGTTAAGCTGGTCTATGCATGGATATATCCTTACAGAATCATCCTTAGACAGTGGAACTGTATCTGCCACATAGGAAAATGGCACATCTATCTCCATACAGCTCATAGGGTCTTCTCCTGCTGATATATAAAGCACCCAGGTCTTTACAATACCTTTTACAGACACTGAATCCTCTCTAATTTCCACATCGTCAATCCATACACTTCCATAGGCATGACATACCTGAAGAATCTTAGTACTTTCATCACCTATAGACTGTCTGTGACTAAGCTTCGCCTTAGCCATATTTCTCATAAGTAAATTTTCACATACCATACTTTCCTTCTTGGGAATTATCTCCACATTAGGAGAGTAAAGGTCAGATATGATTTTAAGCTCTTGGTCCTGATACAGCTTAATATTCATATCCACACTGTAGTCTATACCAATAATTCGCTCTTCGTTATCCTTATCTCCACGAATGGACACTTCTCCCTTTCCTAAAGCACAAATTGCTTCGAGAAGCATGCCTTCCTGTGCCCCCTGACAGTCAATCTCCTTGGAAATTGCCCTTGCGGAGAATAGATATTGAATAGGTAGATGCTCTTCCTGACCTCTATATATGACAAATATTTCTACCTCTCCCCTTACAGAAAGCTTATCCTCCATTGGTCTTACATCCATATTTTTAAGCTCTACAAACGACCAAAGAATTTCCTTTATGTTAGGCTTACTTTGTGGAATCTCCATCTCTTCTCTTATTTTAAATACATCGTGCTTAGATACTATAGTGTTGGTAATAGTTCCATCTTTGTACAAGCACTCGATACCCTGACCATTTTCCAGATCACATGCCACATTCATCCTAACATCCTGATATACGCTGATATCATTTGCAATAAGACATCTTACCTCCACCTTTCTGGAGTTAATAATTGCTATGGACAAATCCTCTAACCTACTTTGACATTCTGCCTGATTATTTCTACTTATGCCATCAAGTGAAACCACCTGTTCAAATGGTATATCCCCCTCTAAAACCTCTATGTCCCCGTTTTTATCCACTGTCTTATAAAGAGTGGTAAAGTAAAGAGTGCCTGCAAGTCTTACCTTTCCATCTTCACAGCCAATCTCTTCTAGAACTATGTACCCATTCTTGGCAATTATCTTCTCTATATCATCCTTTGAATCTGGAATATTAAAATCATCATCTACAGTAAGCTCCGCCTGTTTTGTGGCCTTTAGTATGCTGGTATTTATCTCTTTTTTACTAAAATCCATATTTCCTCCAAATATTAAATCCCATTGCCTGGTTATTTCTTATTATATAAATATATTCCTTCGTATCCCAAATAATAACCGAATTAATACCTCATATTTTTCAATCCATTAGTCAATATCAAATACTACCGGCACATCGTATTTTTCGCATTTAAGAACAATGTAAGGATACATAGAGCACTCTCCAACCACCACAGAATCGGAGCTTGTATTCTTATCTGTCTTAAGTGTGGTATCAATATATATGGCATTGCTAGTCATAAACAAATCATTCACCACCACATTTACATTTTCTCTCTCCTTTTCTCCATAGCAAACTACAATATACATAAAGCTACCATTTGTGTATGTAAACTTACACACCTTTTCCTTCTTTTCCTCAATAATGGTAAATAATTCCTCCGGCAAATTCTCTCTAGAACACACAGTAAAATCTATGTTTTTCCTAGCCCCTTCTTCCTTTTTACCACATGCACACATTGCAAAAATCATACAAAAAAGCAGCACTAAAAATAATGCTGCTTTTGTTAATACTCTTAATTTCCTCATAGGTTATCCTTTTACTTTTCTTATATATACCATATGAAGTTTGATACTAAAATATGACCTTAAACTGTCTTGCCAATTAATCTTAAAAGCTCTGGAATGGCAGTCTCAAAGTTAACTCCGTACCAACATCCCTGTGGATCCTCCATGGTTATTCTTATACACTCTGCAGTATAATCTGCTGCTATCTGAAGAGCCTCCTTCCATGTGAATCCGTTCATCATTGCACCAACACATGTACTGGCAAATACGTCTCCTGTTCCATGATAGCTTGCTGGAAGATGCTTATTAGAATAATAATAGAACTCATCATTGGCCTTATCATAGCCCATAACTCCCGTTGTACCTTCCTTAAAGCTTACACCTGTAAGAACACTTATCTTCGCACCAAGCTCTGATAATTTGATAAGCATTTCCTTTATGTATGCCTCGTCGTACTTCTCTTTATATTCCATACCTGTCATAAAACTTGCTTCTGTAATATTTGGAACAATAATATCTGCATGACCACAGAGCTTAGCCATCTTTGCAGCAAAGGCTTCATCAAAGGCTGGATAAAGCTTTCCATTGTCTGCCATTACAGGGTCAACAAAAATGATATTATCATCTGTCTTAAACTCTTTAAACATATTAGTAAGAATTTCAATCTGTTCATCTGAACCAAGGTAACCTGTGTAGATTGCATCAAAGCCAAGATTCTCACTCTTCCAATGATTTGTAATTGGTACAATCTCTTCTGTCAAATCTTTGCATGTAAAATTAGAAAACATAGTGTGTGTGGATAAAACTGCTGTTGGAATAATAGCTGTTTCAACTCCCATGGCTGATATAATTGGAAGAGCTACTGTAAGGGAACACTTTCCAACACATGATATATCTTGTATAGTTACTATTCTTTTCATTTTAAAAACCCCTTTTCTTTATATTCTTTATGTCCTACTTATTGTCATTCAATGAAAAAAGCTCTCCATCCAAGGATAGCTCCAGGTAGAAACATTTTATTTACAAATTTTATAATACAGATTATACTTTATCTTGACCATATTTAAATAATCAATTATTATCTTTTTTATATGGTCAGATTGGGGGTTTTGATATTGCTAACCTACTCTTTTGAAGATAAAGGCAAGGATAGCCTTTACGAATATCTATACAAGCAAATTAAAAATGATATTATATCCTACAAGCTTTCCCCAGGGGAAAAGCTTCCATCTAAAAGGGCTTTCGCAAAGCATCTAAATATTAGCACCATAACCGTGGAAAATGCTTATATTCAGCTACTTGCAGAGGGATACATATACTCTGTTCCAAAGAGTGGCTACTACGTTAGTGATATTTCCTCCACAAAGGTTTTAAAGGAAGAAAGACCTACTAAGGATGTACCTTCTAAGGCAGATAACTCAGAAATCTTTGCAGATTTTACATCTAATTCCACTGCAAAAGACAGCTTCCCCTTCTCAACATGGACCAAAATCCTAAGGCAAATAATGTCAGATTATGAAAAGGAGCTTATGGTCAGATCGCCATTTGCAGGAATCAAACTCCTTAGAAATGCAATTGCTGACTACCTATATCAATTCCGTGGAATGGCTGTAGACCCTGAGCAAATTATAGTTGGTGCCGGAACTGAATACCTCTACGGCATCATCATCCAGCTTTTAGGTAGAGAAAAAAAATACGGTGTGGAAGATCCGGGATACCAGAAGATAACTAGAATATATCAGGCCAATCAGGTCCAGTGCGCTCACATTCCTATGGACGAAAACGGAGTAGATATACGTGCACTTGAAGATGCTGATGCTGACATTCTACACATTTCACCATCACACCACTTCCCTACTGGAATTGTCACTCCAATAAGTAGAAGGTACGAGATTTTATCCTGGGCAGCAAAAAGTGCATCTAGATATATAATCGAAGATGATTACGATAGTGAATTCAGACTTATGGGTAAACCGATCCCTTCCCTTCAAAGTATAGATGTGGCAGACAAAGTAATCTATATTAATACATTTTCCAAGTCCTTAAGCTCCACCATACGTATCAGCTACATGGTTCTGCCAAAATCCCTGGTTAGTACCTATAAGGAGAAGCTGGGATTTTACTCATGCACAGTTTCAAACTTTGAGCAGTACACTCTTTACCGCTTTATAGAGCAGGGTCACTTGGAAAAGCATATTAATCGTATGAGAAACTATTACCGAATTCAGCGTGATACCATTCTTACTTGTATAAAGAAGCAAAAGAAATATAATCAAACCGTGATTAAGGAAGAGCACAGTGGACTTCACTTTCTTCTTCAGGTGGAAACTGATTTAAGTGATGAGGAATTAATTTTAAAGGCCAAGGAAAATGGCATTGCAATATCTTGTTTGAGCCAGTATTCCTACCTACCGGAAAATGCTACAGAGCACACTATAATAATCAATTATTCAGGTATTATGGAAAAGGATATTCCTGAAGCTGTTGATAGACTTTTTCTCAGTTTATGGAATGAATAGATAAGGACGAAATCACTGCAAGAAATAATATATTTTTATGTACTAGATTGTCCTAGAATTAATGATTCAATTTTTTTGTAGTGAAAATTAGAAAGGAATTGCTAACTAACATGGAACTTACAATAGGAACATTTCTCTTTGTGTGCCCACTGCTATTTCTAGCGGGACTTGTGGATGCAATCGGTGGTGGTGGTGGACTCATTGCCCTTCCCGCCTACCTAATAGCCGGTGTACCAGTACACCAGGCCATAGCTACTAATAAACTATCATCAAGCTGCGGAACCACGCTTGCCACAGCAAGATTTATCAAGAACAAACTGGTAAATGTACGTCTCGCCATACCCTCAGTTATCAGCGCTTTTTTAGGTTCCTTCATAGGCGCTAAGCTGTCTCTTTTGGTAGAGGAACAAATTCTGGAATACATTCTATTTGCAGTATTACCTATAGCTGCCTTTTTTGTACTTAACAAAAAGCTATTTAAGGATAACGCGGATGGTGAAAATGAACTTATACTTAATGGACGCACCTATCTGGTAACTTGTTTATCAGCTCTAATCATAGGCATGTATGATGGCTTTTATGGTCCGGGTACTGGAACATTTTTGATAATAGCATTTACCGTCCTAGCCGGCATGAGCGTTAGTGCAGCAAATGCACAGGCAAAGGTTATAAATCTAACCACCAACCTTACATCCCTCGTTGTTTTCATAACCAGTGGCCAGGTAATATTTTCTCTGGGAATAGCTGCTGCCATATGTAATATGATCGGCGGTTATATCGGCGCTGGACTTGTCATGAAGAAGGGAAGTAAGATTGTGAAGCCTACTATTATTTTCGTACTGATGTTGCTGGCGCTTAAGGTGGCAGGGGTGTATTAAATACAGATAACAACAAAACAGCAGCCACAGAACTATTTTGTCCTATGGCTGCTGCTAGTAAATTCTCACTTTTACCCTCTATTCTTTTTCAACAATCTCACTCTATCTACCCCTCATTGAACACTTCCTTATCCAGTGCACCCTCCTGGTTAGCAACAATGGTTGTACAAACTGCATCACCAGTTATATTTACAGCTGTTCTAATCATATCAAGGATTCTATCAATACCCATAATAAGGGCAATTCCCTCAGTTGGAAGTCCAACTGAGTTAAGTACCATTGCAAGAGTTACGAGACCAACACTTGGAACACCTGCTGTACCGATGGAAGCAATAGTTGCTGTAAGAACTACTGTTGCTAAGTTTCCCAAAGTAAGCTCTATACCATACGCCTGAGCTATAAACACTACCGCTACACCCTGCATAATAGACGTACCATCCATATTAATGGTAGCTCCAAGTGGAATGGTAAATGAAGAAATTCTCTTAGATACACCCATCTTCTTATCAAGTGTATCGATGGACATAGGGATGGTTGCATTTGAGGTTGCTGTTGAGAATGCAAATCCCATAACCGGAAGGAACTTCTTAATAAACTTTAGCGGATTTAATCTTGTAAATACAAAAAGCAAAATCTGGTATATCACAAAACACTGCAATGCTAATGCTAGGATTACACTTCCCATATATTTAAGCATCGGCTGGAATGCAGAGAATCCTAAGTTTGCAAATGTTCTTGCTATGAGACAGAACACTCCGATAGGTGCTATCTTCATAATAGCCATAGTCATCTCCATCATTACATCATTGAACTGGCTGAAAAATGTAGCTACTGTGCTAGCCTTACTACCAAGCTTAGCAAGCATTATTCCCACGAAAAGTGCGAACACAATTATAGGAAGCATATCTCCACTTGCCATGGCACCTATAGGGTTCTTAGGAATAATGTTAAGAAGTGTCTCTGCAAGCTTTGTCTCTGTATTGGTACTACTAACCTCAGATCTTTGAATGGAATCCATATCGAGACCCACTCCTGGGTTAATCAAATATGCAACTGAAAGAGCTATAGTTACTGCAAGGGCTGTAGTGAAAATGTAAAACACTATAGTCTTTACACCAACCTTACCCAATGTCTTAGTATCACCGATAGCCATAGACCCACATACAAGTGAACAAAATACAAGTGGTACAACCAACATCTGCATTAATCGGATAAAGCCCTGACCTACTACATAAAACACTCCCTCTACAATATACTTATCTCTGAAATCCGCCATGCTCTCAGGCATAAAATAGTGAAGTGACACACCAAAAAGTGCTCCTACAATAAGCGCAATAAATATCTTCGTAGAAAGACCTATGCCTTTCTTCTCATTACCTTCAACATTAATCTTCTTATCTGACATTACTCAAGCCCTCCCGTCTCTTCAAGATATTCCTTAAGAGCCTCTCTCCACTCTGCAGGTTCCTCGATGCCTGACAGTCTAAGCATCATATTGTCTAATACACAATAGTCAGGACGAAGAATATCATGCTTTTCAACCGGTACCAGCTTTAGCTTGTCAGTATTTCCAGTGTATTCAAGTATTGCCTGAGCATACTCATATCTGTTACAGCTTCCCTTGCAAACTGCGTGGTATAAACCATACTCATCATTATCTATAAAATATCTGATAACTTTTGCAAGCTCCTTACATGAAGTCGGAACACCGTATCTATTCTCAGCTACTAGGAATTCCTCTTCCTTACCAACAGCACTAAGCAACTCATCCACAAAATCCTTTCCGATTCCATAAGTCCACGAACTTCTAATTATAACGAATCTCTTACACAGCTGACTTACGAATCTCTCACCAGCCTCCTTAGACTTACCGTAAATGCTCTTGGGATGAGTCTTGTCAAACTCATTATAAGGTCTTGAAGAATTTGCACAGAATACGTCATCAGTAGACATATGTATAAGCTTTCCGCTTATCTCCTCCACTGCTGCCGCAACATTTCTTACGCCTAATGCATTAACATTATAAGCCTCATCCACATGCTCCTCACAATACTTAACATCTGTAAGAGATGCACAGTTAATAACCACATCCGGTCTGTGAAGACGTGCATAATGAGTCACCTGCTCAAGGTCAGTAACATCAATATCCTCCTTATCTGTGTTAAGAAGCTGATATTTACTTCTGTCAAGCAGCTTGTTCAGTGCCGAACCCACATGGCCCGAAGCACCTGTAATCCACACCTTTAACATTAAATTAACCCTCCTGATTTTTCCTTTGATTATATAGATTTTCCATATAAATAGAAAAGAGCAACTTACATACCCCTTAAGTTGCTCTTCAATTAACTAATTATATCAAATCTTTTTTTTTCTTGTCAATGGAAACTGGTTTCATAACAACCTAAAATGACCTGTCAACAAATGGTACTCCCATATGAATATATGTTATGTCTTCAACCGAATCATAGTCTATTGCAATGTTCACATTTACCTTCTCGTCATTTTGAAACACGTATTCATCTATATTTTTTGAATAACCATATACCATATACACATTGTCAAACTCCACTGTCTCCACTGTTTTAGCATCTGTACTTTCTAGAAACTCTACCACATACTGTTCCTTTTGGCTATCCACAAGTTCGCCCTTAACCTGTGAACAAAGATAAATGTTTGTGGTTGGATTCATCCCCAAATCTTTATACATTTCTCTTAGAATATCACAATAATTGCTGGTGTGCTTAGCAGCTACACCCTTCAATTCTATCTCCACCATAACATAATTTTCTACTGTGACCTGATTATATTTGTCTGTAACTTGCAAGGAAATTACCTTAATGGTTGTATCTCCATTTTGTCCCAGCTTAACTAAGGTGGTGGTTCTTCCATCTGCCATATCTTCGTGATTAACTTCATAATCAGCAGTAATTCCAAGCTTTTTTGCTAATGACTTAACCATTTCTTCCTTTGCTTCATCACTTAACTCCTGGTCTCCATAATATGCATACGCTTTAGTACTTCCAGCCGTAAGATTTTCTACCCCCTGGCTCATCACCTGTTCTACCATCTGCTTTTCTCTGTCGATGGAATTATTAATTGCAAGTTGCAGTATAGCAGCAGCCCAAATAAGTACAATTAGATATATTTTTGATTTTTTATTCATGTCATTTCCCCTTTTTAATAAAATCATAAACTGATTATTTCCATAAAAATTCCCATTTATACAATTTCCATACAAAATATGCAATTTAGGGATTGATTTAACGCTTTAAAGTGTTGTAATATGTCTATAGGAGTTTTCTCCGTATTATGAATAAAGAAGGGATTTTTCTATGACAGTTGGAATAGTTGGATTAGGTCTTATTGGTGGCTCCTTTGCCAAGGCCTACAGTGAACATGATGAACATAGAGTTTACGCTTACGATATAAATGAACAGGTTATGAATGACGCTTACCACATGAAGATTATGGAAGATGAGCTAAATGAATCCTCCATACCAAGTTGCGACTTAATTCTTCTCGCCTTATACCCACAAGCATCCATAGACTACCTAAAAGCAAATGCTAAGTTTATTAGTAGTCATACTATGGTTATTGATTGCTGTGGTGTTAAGGAGTATGTCTGCAAGGAATGTTATCCTATAGCTAAAGAATACGGCTTTACATTTGTAGGTGGTCATCCTATGGCTGGACGACATTTCTCAGGTCTTGAATACAGTATGAAGACTATGTACAACGGAGCGTCTATGGTGCTAGTGCCAGAAGACTTAGCTGACGAGGCAACTATTGCAAAGGCAAAAAAGCTTCTCTCCCCTATAAAATTTGGCAAGTTTACTATCTGTGATGCTAGAAGACATGACGCCATGATTGCATTTACATCCCAGATGGCACACGTAGTATCTAATGCATACGTGAAAAGTCCAACAGCTAAGAACCACGACGGTTTTTCCGCCGGTAGTTACAAGGATTTAACCCGAGTTGCCTGGCTTAATGAGAATATGTGGACAGAGCTTTTCCTAGAGAATAAGGAGTGCCTACTAGAGGAATTGACTTACTTTATAAACTCACTGAATGAATATAAAACTGCTATGGAAAATGATGATGCTGATACATTAAAAGCACTTTTAGCAGAAGGTAAGAAATGTAAGGAAGAGATTGACGGAATTTCGGAATAAATATACACTTGACATTTTTAAATTTCAGTCCTAAAATCAAACTTAGTTTAATAAACTTATCAGCTATGAAGAGACGAGTACCATAAAATCGGTCTACAGAGAGAATTCCACTACCCGCTGAGAGAGAATTCAGAATACGCTTATGGGAAGACTACCTCGGAGCTGCCTGTGCAAAACACAGGCCGTTGATTACGTTACAATCATAAAGAAGTGTCACCTTGAAAGATGCATGAGTATCCATTGGATGTTAGGTATTTATACAAGGTGGAACTAGGGTGGAACCGCGATTTATCGTCCCTAGCGTAATTATTACGCTAGGGATTTTTATATTCCTTTTCCACACAGCACCGACTAAGGGATTCCGGCGACTGTAAGAGGTCACCTTCATCCCTTGTCGGATGCTTGTGTGGGAAGTCACAATATCGCCCCTAGCAATAGGCAGCCCTGTGAATTACAGGCGCTTAATCGATAACCAGCTTAGCTAACATAGGTAAGGGGTGAAGGTTACCTCTTACAGTCGCCGAAACCCCTTTGCCTATGAGCTAAGCGTCCGGGCTACTATATCCCTGTAATCACAGGGTGTCCGGAGAACCAACATATAGAAAGGAAGAAAAAACATGATTATCACACTTAAAGACGGATCATCAAAAGAGTACGCTCAGCCAATGAGTGCCTATGACATAGCTGCTGACATCAGCGAGGGTCTTGCACGTATGGCTTGTGCAGCAGAGATTAACGGAGAGGTATGTGACCTTAGAACAATTGTTGATAAGGACTCTACTCTTAACATTTTCACATTTAATGATGAGGAAGGTAAGAAAACCTTCTGGCATACAGCAAGCCACATTTTAGCACAGGCTGTTAAGCACATTTTCCCAGATGCAAAGTGTGCTATAGGACCAGCTATTGACAATGGTTTTTACTATGACTTCGATATGCCTTCACTTAGCCGTGAGGACTTAGATAAGATTGAGGCTGAGATGAAGAAAATCGTTAAAGAGGGTTCTGAGGTAACTGCATTTACCCTTCCAAGAGCTGAGGCTATCAAGCTTATGGAGGAGAAGGATGAGCCTTACAAGGTAGAGCTTATTAACGACCTTCCAGAGGATGCAACTATTAGCTTCTATACTATGGGTGATTTCACTGACCTTTGTGCAGGTCCTCACCTTATGAATACTAAGGCTGTTAAGTTCTTCAAGTTAACATCTTCATCAGGTGCTTACTGGAGAGGAAACTCAGACAACAAGATGCTTACTAGAATCTATGGTACTGCATTTACTAAGAAGGCAGATCTTGAGGAAAGACTTGAGTTTTTAGAGAATATTAAGCTTCGTGACCACAACAAGCTTGGACGTGAGCTTGAGCTTTTCACAACTGTTGACGTAATCGGTCAGGGACTTCCACTTCTTATGCCAAAGGGTGTTCAGATTATCCAAACTCTTCAGAGATGGATTGAGGACGAGGAGGAAAAGCGTGGTTATGTAAGAACTAAGACTCCTCTTATGGCAAAGAGCGACCTTTACAAGATTTCAGGACACTGGGATCACTACAAGGATGGTATGTTCGTACTTGGTGACGAGGAAAAAGACAAGGAGGTATTCGCCCTTCGTCCTATGACTTGTCCATTCCAGTACTATGTTTATAAGGCAAGCCAGAAGTCATACAGAGACTTACCTATCAGATACGGTGAGACTTCAACCTTATTTAGAAACGAGGACTCAGGTGAGATGCACGGTTTAACACGTGTTCGCCAGTTTACTATATCAGAGGGTCACTTAATTGTTAGACCTGACCAGATGATTAGCGAGTTTAAGGATTGTATAGCTCTTGCACAATACTGCTTACAGACCTTAGGAGTTGAAGAAGATGTAACATATCACTTATCAAAGTGGGATCCTGAAAATAAGGAAAAATACATCGGTGAGCCTGAGGTTTGGGAGAAGACAGAGCAAGATATTAGAAATATTCTTAATGAGTTAAATATACCATTTACAGAGGATGTAGGAGAGGCTGCATTCTATGGTCCTAAGGTAGATATTAATGCTAAAAATGTTTACGGCAAGGAAGACACTATGATTACCATTCAGTGGGATGCTTTACTTGCAGAACAGTTCGATATGTACTTCATCAACAAGGACGGCGAGAAGGAAAGACCTTACATCATCCATAGAACCTCTATGGGATGCTATGAGAGAACTCTTGCTTGGCTTATCGAGAAGTACGCTGGTGCATTCCCAACTTGGTTATCACCAGAGCAGGTTCGTATCCTTCCTATTTCAGAGAAGCATCACGAGTATGCAAACACTGTACTTGCAAAGCTTAAAGCTGCTGGTGTTCGCGCTACTATAGATGAGAGAGCTGAAAAGATTGGCTACAAGATTCGTGAGGCAAGATTAAATAAGCTTCCTTATATGCTTATCATCGGTGCTAACGAGGAAGAGTCAGGCACAGTTTCAGTTAGAAAGCGTGGCGAGGACGGCGACCTTGGAAGCATGGAAGCAGATAAATTCATCGCTGATATCGTTAAGGAAATTGCAGATAAGGTAATAAACTAAAATATTTCTATATATACATCATTATGTATGTTACAAATATGGAAGAGGCAACATCCAGTTTTGTCTCTTCCATATTTTTTACCAAAGGAGGACATACATATGATATGCTACAATTGCAATTCCCAACTTCCAGATAACTCAACTTATTTGCCTCCACAAAAAAGAGGCAATTGGATTGCAATGGGTATTACAATCGGTGCTTTATATATGACCCTCGTAATCCTTGTAATCTTATTAGTATGCCAACGCAATTACAAAGATAAAGAAGAAGATATGATAGCTCCTTTAACTACATATACTGAGGATCTTATATCTTCCATCTCCATCTACGATGGCACCTATGTCCTAGAAAGTGTTTCTGCTTTAGGTTTAACTTACTCCAGAGAAGAGATGGAAGCAATGACAGGTGAAAGTTTTGATATGAAGCTAATTATTGCAGGAGATAAATGTACTCTTAATGCTAATTCCATAGGCTACGATATGGCTTCTTGTTCTATTGCAATAGATGGCAACGACATAACACTTGATGATGGTATAGATGAGATTACAGGCTTCTATGACGAACAAGAGGAAAGTATTACTTTATATTCAAGTGGTGTAGATATGAAATTTGTTAAACAAAAAAACTAATGTATAATTCATAGGTAACCAAAAGATACCTTTATTCAAAATCTAAAGTTTTTCCGTAAATTTTTGCATTTTTATTCAAAAATAATGTTTTATTTTGCAAGAAAATATGCTAGTATTAAAAGAGCTTGTTTTTTATACAAGCTCTTTACCATTTAAAAGAGAGAAAGAGAGGAAAAAACTTATGGTATGTCAGAATTGTGGAACTCAGTTACCAGACGGAACTCCATCATGTCCTACTTGTGGCGCTCAGATGTTTGCACCACAGCAGCCATACATGGATCCAAATCAGCCTTATACTGCAGCACCAGCTGCTCCAGCTAAGAAGAGCAACGGAGCACTTATCGGAATTATCGTTGCAGTAGTAGCAGTTATCGCTATTGTACTTGTTGCAGTTAGCCTTCTTGGTGGTAGTGAGTACGATGGAAAGTATAAGCTTACTACATGTACTTATATGGGTCAGGAATTCAGTATTTCTGATATGGAAGCTATGATGGGCGAGAGCTATGACATGACATTAACAGTTAAGGGTAGCAGATGTACTCTTACTTCTGATGGAGAGACTGGTAAGGGTAAGATTTCATTCGATGGCAATACTGTAACAATCGAAGACGATGAGGAAACTCTTGAAGGAGAGTATGATGCAGACGCTAAGACCATTACAATCAATATGTATGGTGTTGGTATGATTTTCGAGTTACAGGATTAATTACCGTTAATCTACAATAAAAGGGGCGCAGCTTTAAGCTGCGCCCCTTTTATTGTTATATAGTTTACATTAATTTTCTTTTATCTTTACGAAACAACTTGTGATGGATAATAAGATTCCCACAACCATAATGTATATTCCCGGCATAAGACTCTTAAATATTTCGCCTGTTGTTATATCTTTCTCCAACACTATTTCAAACTTATCTAATAGCTGAGTTGCCCACTTAGAAACATTTCCCATATCAACTAACATCAGTATGAACATACATAATATTAATAATATAGGTAGTATTTTTAATATCGGTATCTTAACAAATGAAAGTACCAGTAATAATATTGCTCCAATCAATATTACATAAGGTATCACATTCCACATACCAGAGATTATTCCCACGTTTTTTCCTACTTTAAAAAGGTTGTACTGTATATCCACATCATGATGAAAATGAGAAAAATCTATGGCTGGAAGCATTAATCCTACTAATATAATCACTCCTCCTAACAAACCCATAATACAGCTTAGATTGAAAAGCTTACCTTTATTTGTCTGCGTATTCTCACTATTCACTCCACCATACTGTGATGTAGGATTTACATATGTATTATATTGAGCCTGCACACCTTGATTATAATTATTTTGAACTGGAACACTACCATAGGCATTGTACTGTGGTTGTCCATTTAAATAGGGATTGTACTGCTGATCTTGGTTGTTAAAATTATCCATTACTTTTTCCTCTTAACATAATCTATAAGTACTGAGATTGTATATAACACCTGTCCAACTATAAGTAATACTATACCTACACCCTTTCCTCCATCAAAATTGAGTTCAGAGCCTAACTGGGCTGTCTTCTCTCTCTGGGCAACTATAGAATCTAACTTTAATACATAATTGTCACAGTTTAGAATTATAATCAAGAATATAACTGTCATAATTACTGGTAAAATTCTTACCAAATAGTTATTCTCAAATGACTTTAATGGTCCCACGTATTTACATCCTGAAAATGCCAACATATCAAGAGCTGAGAGCATTAAAAGAATTGCCATCACTGTTAGAATACCAGCGTTAATTGCCATCTCTCCATTCTTTGCTCCTAATTCAAACAAATTAGCACTTTTTTTCACACCAAAATGCTCTATCCACATCCAAGTGAAAAATGGTGACAGGTAAACAAGAATTGCTGCCAACAAACCAACTAAAACAGAAGTATCATTTCCCAAAGATTTTACATAGCCACTAAAATCTAAAAATGGACCATCATATTTTGCTTTACCCTTTGCCTGTCCAGACTTAGATGTACCATCCACGTTCTTGGCACTTACATCTGCTAAAACCACCGGCTCATCAATAGACGCTCCACACTCCAAACAATAGGATGCCCCATCTTTAATTTCCTTACCACAATTACTACAAATCATACTTATCCCCCTTATCCTTTCTTAGTTGTTAAACTATCCTTTACTCTATCTACAAAATAGTAAATATAAATTCCTATCTTTGACATAGCAGCGATGATTAATCCCGCAATACAAATCCCTGGACCTAACCCATTATTACAATGACCTTGGGCACCTTTAATCCAGTATTCTAATGCTTTAATTTCTCCATTTGCATAACTTATACGCTCTCTAATTACTTCATTACCAAACGCCATAACTAAGATTACAATCAAAGCTACATATAACAAAATCTCTACAGTAACAATTATTCCAAGCCTGCTTCTCAACTTTATCTTATAATCCAAATACTCAATTGTAATAAATGCTAAACTTATAAGTATAATAATTACACCAAAGATAATATAGCTTTTTTCCTTAATCTGACCTACCCCAAGCTGAAATATATTATAGCTAACCGCTTCTTCAACTCCGGTATAAGCCAGAAAATATGAATACCAACTAAACATAGGGGAAATAAGAATTAGAATGTATCCCACTAAGCTTATCAGTACCATTTTTTCTCTTAAGCAAAAGCCTATAAAACCCAAAAGATTATTTAAAAATTTTTTCACTTTAGGCACCCTCCGTGACCTCCAATTGTGCACATTATATCACACATTTTCTTCTAAGTGAACTACCTAATAAGAAGTGCAACCATCAACATAGGGTAGCTTTTGCTTTCTGTAAACTTCCAATCAATAATCTGACACATTCCCATTTCTTCCAATTTATCCATAAGAATTGCTTTATATAAAAGTTTATGCCAGTATTCATTTCCAGCTACCTTTATTAAAGATGCTTCATCACCAGAGAGAAAACTACCACCTTCTTTGCCTTCATCTAAACAGCTTTCTAATTGTTTTCTTGCAATTACCAATTCTTCATTACTATAACATGTACAAGCTTCGTAACCAGAAATAATAATCTTATTTGTAATCTGTCTAAGACTCATAAACAATCTATCTACAGCTAACTTGTTTAGATTATTTAAAAGTTCCAAAACATGCTTCATTTCTATATGAGGCATCTTATCTTTATGTACATGAAGCAAGGCTGCAAATCTTGCATTCAACTGACTTGTAAGGCCTACTACCACGCTACATTCCACAGAAAAATCGCTCAAATCAATAGGTGGTAGCATATTCTTTATCAAGTCGTTAAAGTAATTCTCTTTATCTTCCAAACTAGCCCCATCCATAAGCAAGGCCTGAAACATCTCATAGTCTTCATCTGTAACATTCCAAAAACCTACATCCACCACTTTACAGATATCACTACTTAATCCACATCTGTCTCTTACCGCTATTAATTCTTCAACATCTCTGTCAATTAAAAGTAGACGATAATTAATCGCCAGCTCACTAATTTCTATATCGTTACATCCTCCAGCTCCCCATATAGCAATCCAACTATTCTTATTGCAGTTAGAATCTAAAACCTTTTGAATATAGGATGTCAAATTATTACGATAAGGAGTCCATAATTCATACATGGAATTGGTTTTTTCAGTTTTAATCATATTGGAATAGTTCATGAAATTTCACCTCAAAAAAAACACCGACCCCGCAGCTTAAAATCTGCAAAACCGATGCCTTTATAAAAGTGGGCCGCCGGGGGCTCGAACCCCGCACACCCTGATTAAGAGTCAGGTGCTCTACCAAATGAGCTAGCGGCCCGTATTAATTTGTGAAATCCTTGTGTTTCACAAGAACAAAAACGATTATATAACAAGATTTAAAATAATGCAAGTCCTTTTTTATAAATTTTTTGATTTTTTTTATCTTTATGAATTATGTCCTATTTTTTCTTTTATTTTGTCCATTTTTCACAACACATAAGTTGTTTGATAAATTCACAAATAGCTTATTCATTTTCTTTTTACTATAACAATATGCATTTATTTTATTCCTTAAGGATGCTCTCTTCACAAATTAACCTACTTAGTTGTCTTAATAGTATTATATTCTTGGCAAACTAAAATGCTACTTTTTATTAGGATGAAATACAACTCTATATATTGGATTTCCCATCTCTGAAAATTTCTGCTCATATTCTGTCATAACATTTCCTTCTACATATGGTGAGTTGTGAAGATCGAAGGTAACATTATCCTTAATCCATCCCGCTTCATCTATTTGTTCCAATGAAAAATCAAAAAGTGGTCTATTGTCAGTCTTAAAGGTTATTCCACCACCCTCTGCTAATATCTCCTCATATCTCTCTAAAAACTGAACAGATGTAAGTCTTCTCTTTGCATGTCTATCCTTTGGCCATGGATCCGAGAAATTCAAATAGATATAATCAACTTCTCCTTTATCAAATACATTTCCTATATACTCTGCTTCCATTCTTATAAAGAAAAGATTTGGTAATTGCTCTTCTGTTTGCTTTTCTATAGCACGAACTAATACGCTAGAGAATTTTTCAACTCCTATATAATTTATATTTGGATTTTCCTTAGCAAGCTGAATAATAAACTTTCCCTTACCCATTCCAATTTCAATGTGAATAGGATTGTCATTACCGAATTTTTCTCTCCACTTGCCCTTCATAGATTCCTCATCTTGAATTACAAACTGGCTAACAGCTATTGTTTCTCTTGAACCTTTTACATTTCTTAATCTCATAATATTATTTAGCCTAAAAAATTGGCTTTCTTCCTTTCAATAATTATTTATCTTTATGTAATATAACATCAAATTTTTTACTTTTCTACCTTATTTTTAAAAACTCTTGTTATTTTTCCTAGAATATAGGATAATTATATAGATAATGCTTATGTATAAATAACGAGGATAAATGCTTTGAAGAAGATAATTACTTCTATATTAATATTTGTATTAGTGTTTCTTTCTCCCCATGGTCTTCCCATAGCTTATGCAGAGGAAGTAACAGACACAGAATTCGTAGAGGAAAGCTCAGAATCAACAGAGTCTGAAGACGAAACTACTGAAGAATTTGCAGTGGAGGAAAAGGATGAAAATGGATTTCCTGTTATAACCTGTCAATCTGCCATTGTTATGGATGCAAAAACTGGACAGGTTATATACGAAAAGGATGCTTACTCCAAACAATTTCCTGCCAGTACTACAAAAATAATGACTGCTTTAATCGCCTTAGAGCATGGCAATATGAGTGACACACTTGTTATGTCAGAAAATGCAATTTGGGGCATTGATAGAGACAGTAGTAATATCGGCTTAGATGTAGGAGAAAAAATCTCCATGCTTGATGGTATGTATGCCATACTAATGAGCTCTGCCAACGAGGTATGTGTAGCTACCGCAGAACACATTTCTGGAAGCACCGATGCCTACGTTGCATTAATGAACGAAAAAGCCAAGGAGCTTGGTTGCACCAGCACCAATTTTGTAAATGTAAATGGTCTTCACCACGAAAATCATTATACATGTGCCTATGACCTAGCCATTATGGCAAGAGCAGCTTTAGGTAATCCTACATTTAGAGAAATGTCCGCCTGCACCTACTATGAAGTACCACCTACAAATGTTATTAACGATACCAGATACTTGTGGCAAAATAATGAGCTTATATGCGAGACATCTGATTATTACTACTCTTACTGTACTGGTGGAAAAACAGGCTTTACTGATCAAGCAGGTGGAACCTTAGTATCTTGGGCTTCTTACAATGATATGGAGCTTATATGTGTTGTAATGAACACCCAACCTAAGAATAATATTTTTGCAGATTCCATAAAGCTATATGATTATATGTTTTACAACTACTACCATCATAGTTTTTTACAGGAATTTGAATTTTCTCCAGAACAACTAACAGATGTTCAAAAAGTACTTAACGATTATTATGGTTGTGAAAATGCTGGAAAACTTCAGCTTCATGCAGATACTAATCAGGAGCTCCTTGTAAACTACAATACTGACCCTGAAAGCTTTTGGAACTCGTTAACACTTTCAACTGAAAGAATAGATGAAGGAATTATTGGAACATTATCAATACACGATTCCAACATAACATATATAAAACTTCCAGTATATTTTAGTGGTTACGTACGCTCAGACGACCCAGAAGCAATTCGCGCTGCTTACGCCGACGGAACCCTTCGCAAGATACCGGAATATAAAACAACTAGTATAATAAAGAAATTAGCAATTTGGATTATAGTATTAGCTCTTATTCTGTTATTCCTTCCTATAAGAATAACAGCATCCCTAAGAAATATTATATTTTCTAAGTTTACTAGTAAGAAAAAGAAGAAAAAAAGGAGGTAAGGTATGGATACAAATAACAGAAATGATTTAGAAATTATATGCGCAGCCAATAAGGAAATGCTAGATTATTTTAATGCCCGCTTCCTAGAGAAACTTGAGGAAATTCAAAACCTTAAAACACAATCTTTTGAGATAGATGTTAAGATAGAAGAATTAGAAAAAACCAAGGACATATATGCATTTAAATCCAATTCTCGTAAAAGTGTTTTTACACCTAACACAACTGAGGACGCTGATAATGTTCGTGGACAAATCATCGATCAACAGATTGAAGATCTTAGAAGTGTTCAGGAAGGTTTATTAACCAGCCTTCGCAATCAAGAAATTAAATTGAATGCACTTAAGCGTCGTTTAAATACTCTTAACGAAGCTCAGGATGCTCTTAAGAACATTTCTCCTGATTCAATAAAAAGCAATGTCTACGACGAGGACGAAGGTTTTGAGTTCATAGAAATGGATGATAATCCTAAACCTCAGATCAACCATGGACATAATATTCTTATGCAAGATGCATTTGATAAAACATATCTATCAACCTTAATAGATAGAAACATTAAGAACAATCTTCTAACTATGACCAACAAGTTAGAGTTGCTTACTTATCTACTAGGAACCGATATCAGTAGAGCAAAACTTACACTTAAAGAAGTTGTTGCAAGCTCTAAGGACATTACAAACTCCATCAACGACATCCAAAGTAAGCTAAACCAGAACATCGACTCTGGCAAAAATCTTTGGTCCCAGGTAGATGAGTTCATTATGAAACAAAGAGAACTAAATCCAGAATATCTTATCGATGCTAATGTAGAATGTTCAGATTACGAACTATCTGTACATCCTGTTTTCATTATAAATACCTTGGTGCTTATAGAAATGTTTTTTGATAATATTTTTAAACACTCTGGAGCCAACAAAATTGATTTTTCCTTAGATATAACACCTAGCTCCATAGAATGTGAACTTTCTGACAATGGTATAGGCATTAGTGATAATTATTTAGTCACTAGTCCTTGGTACTCAAGTCTCCATAAGGCACATGAGATAATCCATCTCCTAGGTGGTAGTCTTTCGATTAACGGAGATATCACACAAGGAACGTCTATACGTTTTTCATACCCTATACAATTTAATTCATAACTGGAGGATACTATGAAACAAAAAATTATTGATTTGATTGCAAGTAATGTAGAAGGTTTAAATGCAGAAGAAATATCTGCTTTAATTGAAATTCCACCTAAACCAGAACTTGGAGATTTTGCATTCCCATGTTTTAGATTAGCTAAAACTATGAGAAAAGCTCCTCAAATGATTGCAGCAGATATTAAAGAAGCAATAGGCGATGTGGACTTTTTACAGGAAATCTCTGTTCAAGGCGCATACCTTAACTTCTTTATTAAGAAAGATATATTTGTTAAATCAATGGTTGAAGCAGCTTCATCAGAGAACTTTGGTGGTTCAACCATAGGAGCAGGAAAAACAATATGTATAGACTACTCCTCTCCTAATGTTGCCAAGAATTTCCATGTAGGACACCTTAGAACTACTATAATTGGAAACTCATTATACAAAATCTATTCAAAGCTTGGATACGACGTTAAGCGTATAAATCACCTTGGTGACTGGGGAACACAGTTCGGTAAACTTATCGTTGCATATAAAGCATGGGGTAATGAAGAAGCAGTAAAGAAAGATGGCGTTGGTGAGCTTATGAAGCTCTATGTAAAATTCCATGACGAAGCTAAGAACAACCCTGCATTAGATGACGAAGCAAGAGCATGGTTCGTTAAAATGGAACAAGGTGATGAAGAAGCTTTAAAAATCTGGCAATGGTTTAAAGATATAAGTCTTATCGAATATAAACGTACCTATGATCTTCTTGGTATGGATTTTGATTATTACTTAGGGGAAAGTTTCTACAGAGATAAAACAGATGATGTTGTAAATAGATTAACATCCGCTAACCTTCTTACAGAAAGTGAAGGAGCTAAAATAGTTGATCTTGAAGCATATGATATGGCTCCATGTCTTATATTAAAGAACGACGGTAGCTCTATTTATGCCACCAGAGATTTGGCTGCTATCTTCTATCGTAAAGAAACTTACAACTTTGTAAAATGTCTCTATGTTACCGGCCAGGAACAAAAGCTACATTTTGCACAGGTATTTAAAGTTGTAGAATTGCTTGGTAATGACTGGGCTAAGGATCAGCTTGTTCATATTCCATATGGTCTTGTTAGTCTTGAAGGTGCAAAGCTTTCTACAAGAAGTGGAAATATAATTTATGCAGAAGATATTCTTCTTGAAGCAATTTCAAAGATAAAAGAAATCATAGAAGAAAAGAACCCAGAGCTTCCAGACAAGGATGAAACAGCTAAGAAAATTGGTGTTGGTGCAGTTCTTTTCAATGACTTATATAACCAAAGAATTAAAGATGTTTCTTTCAAATGGGAAAAGCTTCTTAACTTTGATGGCGAAACTGGTCCATATGTACAATACACATATGCTAGATGTTCAAGTATTTTAAGAAAACTTGAAAACTATGATGAGAATGCTCCTATTGATTATTCACTTATAACAGATGCAGATTCAATTGATTTGCTTAAGGAAATCTCTAGATTCCCTCAGGTTGTAATTGATGCTTCTGAAAAGTATGAACCATCACAAGTTGCAAGATTTGCTGTGGCAGTTGCTCAGTCCTTCAACAAATTCTACAATGCAAATAGAATTAACATCGAAGATGAAGCTTTAAAAAATGCTAGAGTATCACTTGTTAAACTTACTAGAAAGACAATTAAGGATGCAATGCTTCTTCTTGGTATTGAATGTCCTGAACAAATGTAAACATATAAAACACTGTGAAAAGATTTATGTTTCACAGTGTTTTTTTATTCTCCTTTTTCCTTTTTTGATTAATGTTTCTGCATTTATTTCTTTATATTGTCCTATTTTTTTTCATGATACAATATATAGTGTCTATATAACCTCTAAATATTATGTTTCACGTGAAACATAATATTCTAGATTTGTTTTATTAGATTCTTTTTGTTTCACGTGAAACAATATTTGTATCATTTGCTGATCTCTCTTAGATAATTACATATATCTATTATTATGTTTATAAATATGTGGATGATGTGGATATCTTCGTTTTTCATTGTGGATAAGTGTGTGGCTATGTGGATAACATTATTCTACCATATGTGGATAAGTGTATATGTGTGTTGATAACTAGTTATAATATTTTAATCATTATTTTTAAATCCAGACCTTAATTTTTCACGTGAAACAATATATTCATCTTTTTCAAATATCTATTTTATTATATACATAGTATGATTTTTTACTAATTGATTATCATATTGTTTGTAGCTTGATTATTCACTATTTTAAAAATATTATATTGTATATTTATCATATTAATATACAACATTAATTATAATAGGATTAGCATCAGTCTTAAACGTATGCATTATGAATTAATTGATTTATTTTATAGACTATAACTCTTTGTCACTTATACACTTGTTTCAATACTCGAAATACTATGTACTAAATTATTTAATATAAGATATCATCTTATATCATATTAACTGTTTCACGTGAAACAATTTTCTCTCCTACACTTGATATCGAATTTATTAATGTGATAAATATTCATCTATCCTCTATTGGTTTTAACCAACAACAATTTGTTTTACATAATGTAGTTTTGTTTTATGATTTATAATTATGGTGTAATACTAATTATATAATTATTTATCTTGTTTCACGTGAAACATTCAATAATCAATTAGCAAGCACCTTCTTACATTACAAAAACACAGTCGTTACTAATTGCTATACAACAACAAGCTGTATATTGTATATTTTAAATCTCAAATAAAAAACAATTATTTATTAATAAAATCTAATTACATTGTAATAAACTTAGTGTTTCACGTGAAACGTATAAATGAATACAAAAACAATATATTGTACTCCACATATTATTCTTCCCATATTTAGATATGGCGAAGGAAGTAATTTAATGATATAATGTTAAGTAATTATGGAGGTTTTAACATGGGAAGAATCATTGCAATAGCCAATCAGAAAGGTGGAGTTGGTAAAACAACAACTTCTATTAACCTAGCAGCATGTTTGGCAGAAAAAGGTAAAAAAGTATTAGCTATCGACATGGATCCACAGGGAAACCTAACTAGTGGACTTGGAATAGATAAAAACTCGCTTGACCTTACTATATATCAAGCAATATGTGGAGAATGTAACATTGGCGAATGTATGATAGTTCGACCATTGGACAAGAAACTCAATCTAAGTGTACTTCCAGCCAATAGGAATCTGGCAGGCGCAGAGGTTGAGCTTATTAATGTTGAAAAACCTCAGTTTATACTTAAGAACTTAATTAAAGGAATACGTAAAAACTTTGATTTTATTATAATTGATTGTCCACCTGCCTTAGGAATGTTAACAATCAATTCTATGACAGCAGCAGATACAGTATTGGTTCCTATTCAATGTGAGTTCTTTGCATTAGATGGACTTTCTCAGCTTATATATACTATCGATTTAATTAAGAAGAGTCTAAACAAAAACCTTGAAATAGAAGGTGTTGTATTCACTATGTTTGATTCACGTACCAACCTATCACTTGAAGTTGTTGACAACGTGAAAAACCATTTGGATCAATTTATTTATAAGACTGTTATCCCACGTAATGTACGATTAGCAGAAGCTCCTAGCTTTGGACTTCCAATTAATCTGTATGACAGCAAATCATCAGGAGCACAGGGATACAGAGATTTAGCTGATGAAGTAATTAAGAACAAGCTATTCTTGTAGCAAAGTCCAGAACGTATAGGCACGGCAATTATGTTATATACGATATTAGATTTATGCTTATAAATAAAAATCACTATATAAAGGAGGAAGGTTATGGCACCCAAGAAAAGATTAGGTAACGGTCTTGGTAATTTAATACCTGTTGATGACAAGGAACCATCAACAAAAAAATCTACCAGTTCTAAGACCACCGAAAAAACAGCCACTAAAACCGAAGTAAAAGAGGTTATAAAAGAAGTAATTAAACCAGTTGAACAAACTGTAAATATAAATGTTATCGAACCAAACAAAAGCCAACCAAGAAAGACTTTTGATTTAGATGCGTTAGAGGAGCTTGCATCATCAATAAAGCAGTATGGTGTAATACAACCACTTGTTGTAGCGAAGCACAAAGATTACTACGAGCTCATCGCTGGTGAGAGACGTTGGAGAGCATCTAAGATGGCAGGGCTTAAGGAAGTACCTGTAGTAATAAAAGATTACACTCCTCAAGAAATTGTAGAAATTGCTCTTATAGAAAATATTCAAAGACAAGATCTTAATCCTATTGAAGAGGCTATGGCTTATCAAAGACTTATAGAAGAGTTCAGTTTAACACAGGATGAGGTGGCTGAAAAAGTATCAAAAAGTAGACCAGCTATAAGTAATTCTTTAAGATTACTTAAACTTACAAAAAAAGTTCAGCAAATGCTTATAGATGATATGCTTTCTATGGGTCATGTAAGAGCACTTATTTCTATAGAAGATGAAGAGTTGCAGTATGAAACTGCTCTGTACATTTTCGACAAGAGGCTTAGTGTAAGAGAAACTGAAGCTTATGTTAAAAAGGTTCTCACTGCTCCTAAGTCCACAGTAGAAAAAGCTTCTTCCAAAGATGACTTCTCTTTCTTATATAAGGATATAGAAGAAAGAATTAAAAGTAGCCTTGGAACTAAGGCAACCATTAAAGCAAAGAATAAGAATAAAGGCAAAATAGAAATCGAATACTATTCTGAAGATGAACTGGATAGAATTACGCAGATACTATTAAATGCAAATTAAGCGAGGAACTTTTTTATGAAGAAAGGAACAGAAATAGCAGAAATCACTGTACTTGGAATGAAGATTGAAACTGTTACTACCATACTTGCTATATTAGTGATACTTCTCATTCTTATGATGATTTTTACTATTCACAAAATGAATATTATTACTAGAAAATATAAAGCTCTTATGAGTGGTAAAAAAGGAGCTGACCTTGAAAAGGTTATACGATACCGATTTAAGGAAATGGACAAGGTTAAGGCTAATGCCAAACGAATTACCAAAGAACACAAAGAAGTCAAAGCACACCTTACTAGTTGTGTCAGTAAAACAGCACTTGTAAAATATGATGCCTTTGAACAAATGTCAGGAAAACTTAGTTTTGTAATTGCACTACTAAATGACCAGCATTCTGGAATCATACTTAATGCAATGCATTCTAGAGAAGGTTGTTTTACTTATGCAAAAGAGATTATAAAGGGTGAGTCATACATTCCACTTTCAGAAGAGGAAAAAGAAGCACTTGAAAAAGCGAAAACTGTTGAAGAAGAAATCAACGGTATTAATGCAGATACTGAAGATGATATTAATTTTGATGTATATGATGAATAAAGGAGATAATTATGTTAGACATTAAATTTGTACGAGAAAATCCAGAATTAGTTAAGGAAAACATTAAGAAGAAATTCCAGGACGCAAAGCTTCCTCTTGTTGATGAGGTAATAGAGCTTGATAAGCAGGCTAGAGCAATTCAGCAGGAAGCTGATGAACTTCGTGCTAAGAAAAACCAGATAGCTAAGCAGATAGGTGCACTTATGGCTCAAGGTAAGAAGGATGAAGCTGAAGTTGTTAAACAGGAAGTTGCTAAGAATGCTGCACGTCTTTCAGAGCTAGAAAAGCAGGAGCCAGCTATTAGAGAAGAGCTTAAGCAGAAGATGATGGTTATTCCTAATATTATCGATCCATCTGTACCTATAGGAAAAAATGATGAAGAAAATGTTGAACTTGAAAAATTTGGTGAGCCAGTGGTTCCTGAATTTGAAGTTCCATATCACACAGATATTATGTCTAAGTTTAATGGCATAGACCTTGAAAGTGCTGGTAAGGTTGCGGGAAATGGTTTCTACTACTTAATGGGAGATATTGCAAGACTTCATTCAGCTATTATATCTTACGCTAGAGACTTTATGATTGACAGAGGATTCACTTATTGTATCCCTCCTTTCATGATAAGAAGTAACGTTGTTACTGGAGTTATGAGCTTCGCAGAAATGGATGCCATGATGTATAAGATTGAGGGTGAAGACCTTTACCTTATCGGTACTAGTGAGCATTCTATGATTGGAAAATTTATCGATACACTTAACCCAGAGGAGAGCCTTCCTCAGACACTTACAAGCTACTCACCTTGTTTCAGAAAGGAAAAGGGAGCTCATGGTATAGAGGAAAGAGGAGTTTATAGAATTCATCAGTTTGAGAAGCAGGAAATGATTGTTGTATGTAAGCCAGAAGAAAGTATGGATTGGTTCCACAAGCTCTGGAAGAATACAGTTGATTTGTTCCGTTCTATGGATATTCCTGTAAGAACTATTGAGTGTTGTTCTGGAGATCTTGCAGATCTTAAGGTAAAATCTTATGACGTAGAAGCATGGTCACCAAGACAGAAGAAATATTTTGAAGTTGGTAGCTGTTCAAATCTTGGAGATGCACAGGCACGTCGTCTTGGCATTAAGGTTAAAGCCGCTGACGGAAGCAAATATTTTGCACACACTCTTAACAATACAGTTGTTGCACCTCCACGTATGCTTATTGCATTCCTTGAGAATAATTTAAATGAGGATGGAAGTGTTAATATACCAGAGGTTCTTCGTCCATATATGGGTGGAAAGGATGTTATTAAATAATGCATTCATATTTACGAGCCATAGGCTTTAGTGAAATTAAAACCAGAAAGCTTCTAGAAAGTATATATGTGTCATCTCTTAGAAGTCCTAACAGAAAGATGATTACCACAACTGGTATCGATACGTCTCTTATTCAATTTGAAAAAGATTATGGACAAAATGTAGGACTTACCTTGCTTGGAGAATATGATATTAATGGTTCTCTTTCCATAGAGCATTATTTCCCATATCTTAAGGGTGATGTATTTATGGAATTTGAAAACATTTCTGTTGAAAAACAAACAGACAAGGAATCCTATGCAGGAGTATGTGAAGATATAAGCCTAGGTATGACACTTATTTTCTATGTGCTAAATATATCTGATTATGCTAAGTCCAAATGGCTTAACTATTCTAACAGAAATTTAAGCCGTGTAAAGCTTTCCGGACTTTCAACAAGTGGTACCATACTTCTTGGAGTTATGCAGGATGAAACTTCTCGCTTATATGATGAAAAACTTAAACGAAGAAGAAATCATCTTCTAGCAGAAGCAAAAAATGGTAATACAGAAGCTATTGAAAGCCTTACTCTTGAAGAAATGGATACCTATGCAACATTATCTGGTAGAATTCATTATGAAGATATTCTATCAATAGTTGATACTAGCTTTATGCCTTGCGGTGTGGAATGTGATCACTATATGATTACTGCTCATATACTTAAGGTTACAGAGATTACCAACACCTACTCAAAAGAAGTAGTGTATAATCTTGCACTTAAATGTAATGACATATATTTGAATGTAGCAATTAATGCTAAGGATCTTCAGGGAGAGCCAAAAGAAGGCCGAAGATTCCGAGGAGAAATATGGCTACAAGGACATATTCAGATATAAATCCACCTAGCATACCAATGTTTTTATTTACATTTTAATAAATATATTTTAAAATAAGTGGGTGTCTTTTGACACCTACATAAGTTTCCGTAGCTCAGCTGGATAGAGCAACCGCCTCCTAAGCGGTAGGTCGGGCGTTCGAATCGCCTCGGGAACACTCACGAAGCAATGAGAAGTGCGTTACAAAATATGACAACGGAAGTACGATGCTTGCATCAGTACAGCTGTTGTCATATTTTGTAACATAGGGCGAATGCCCGTGGGCTTGTCGAACCGACAGGTTCGGCAAGACTGAGCACTTCGATTTGTGACATACTGTAACATAGGGCGAATGCCCGTGGGCTTGTCGAACCGACAGGTTCGGCAAGACTGAGCACTTCGATTTGTGACATACTGTAACATTCCTGAAAGGAGACTATATGACAAATTTAGATAATGAAAAAATATATATAATTGGACATAAGAATCCCGACACTGATTCTATTTGTTCTGCCATTAGCTATGCATATTTGAAAAATAAGCTTACCGGTAAAAGCTATGTTCCTATGCGTGCTGGTGATGTTAATGCAGAAACTGAATACGTATTAAAATATTTTAATTTTCCCACTCCTGAATTAGTGGAAAATGTATATACCCAGGTTAAAGATGTTGAGTATAGACATTTGGACGGTGTCTCTGGGGAAATATCCATTAAAAAAGCTTGGGAAATCCTAAGTGGCACTCACTGTACAACTCTTCCTTCTGTAGATGAACATCAGAATCTGGTAGGTCTTATAACAGTTAAAGATATTGCTATGACCTATATGGAAGTCTATGACAATGAAATAATTGCCACTGCAAAAACACCTTATCAAAATATTTTAGATACCCTTTCTGCAAAACTTGTAGTTGGTAATCCTAAGGACCAAGTTCTTACTGGTAAGGTACTGATTGCTGCTGCAAATCCTGATATGATGGAAAACTATATTGAAAAAAATGATATAGTTATTCTTGGAAATAGATATGAGTCCCAGCTTTGTGCTATAGAAATGGAAGCTCAGTGTATAATAATTTGCGATGGAGCAGACGTATCAAAAACAATTACCAAGTTGGCTGAAGAGAGAGGTTGTTCGATAGTAATTACACCATATGACACCTACACAGTGGCAAGACTTATTAACCAGAGTATTCCTATTAGACACTTTATGAAGAAGAATAACCTCATTACATTTTCTGATGAGGATTATATCAATGATATAAGAGATGTTATGGCTAGTAAGCGCCACCAATATTACCCTGTTTTAGATGATAATGAAAAATATATGGGACTTATTTCACAGCGAAATTACTTGAATGCAAATCCTAAGAAAGTAATTCTTGTAGACCATAATGAACGCTCTCAAACTGTAGATGGTATAGAAGACGTAAATCTTCTTGAAATTATTGATCACCACAGGATTGGTGGACTACAGACCATGAATCCTGTATATTTTAGAAATCAACCATTAGGTTGTACAGCAACCATAATATATGAAATGTTCATGGAGACAGGCATTGAAATTCCTAAAGAAATAGCTGGACTTCTTTGCTCAGCAATAATTTCAGATACATTAATGTTCAGATCTCCAACTTGTACTCCTAAGGATAAAGAAGTTTGCCAACAGCTGGCATCATTGGCAAATATCAAAATCGAAAAGTTTGGTGTTGATATGTTCAATGCTGGTAGCAAGCTAAAACACAAATCTGTAGATGAAATATTCCATCAGGATTACAAGGTTTTCTCAACAGATAGTTTAAAGTTTGGAATAGGTCAGATTACATCATTTAATAGCGACATATTAAATGACCTTAAACCCAAGCTTTTAGAGTATATGAATGACCAAATTAAATCAACTGGCTTAGATATGTTGTTCTTTATGCTTACCAATATATTTACTGAGGATACTGAGCTTCTCTATGTGGGTAATCAGGCATCTTCTCTTCTGGCGAAAGCCTTTAACAAAGATGATGTCAGTGGAGGAAGCATTATTCTTGAAGATGTTGTATCACGTAAAAAACAGGTGATACCAAGTATTATGAATGCTTTTCACCAGTAACGCTGTATTAAAAGTACTAATTGATAATAAAATTAATCTATGATAAAATATTTGTAGCTATGTAAATCACAAAGGAGGAATTCCATGAAGAGTAAATCACAGACAACACTTACAATTAGTGCTGTGGCATTTGTGGCAGCATTATTGATTGATTTATATTTAATAATTGCTTTTCCATCTAATATAGAGCTTATTATTGCAGTGTCTCTTATTGTAATTGTGGACACATATTTCTTAGTGGATGGAATTCTTGCTAAGGTGGATGATATTGCATCTATAGCAATTGACAAACAAAATGAACTTACAAAGGTTGAAAAGGGTATATACTCTGTAGCTAAAAGAGAGGAAATATCCAGAGCTCAAAGTATGTCCGCAGTTCTTGATATGATGCTTGAGATGAAGGACGAGAATGCTAAGCTTTATCAGGAATTACTTGATCAAGATAAGCTTATGTCAAAGCTTCAAATCAAAAAGGATAGTGACAATGCAACTAAGATTGTGAATAGTAACGAGCGCTTAGCTGTACTTATAGCTCAATCAGCAACAGCTAATGCTAAGTCACAGAATGAAGCTATTGAAATTTTAAATGATATATGCAAAGAGTTAGAACAGAGAAATGGTAATTTAAATGGCGACTACTCACACTTAAGAGTGATGAAATCTAAAGCAGAATAAAGGTACATAATATGAACTACATAGTTTTCGATCTAGAATGGAATCAAAGCTATGGTGGATTTACAGAAAATCCTCGTATGCCATTTGAGATAATTGAGATCGGCGCAGTTAAACTGGATTCAAAATTTAATATTATAGATAGCTTCTCTAGTCTTGTAAAGCCTAAGCTATACAAAAAGCTACAGCCACACATTAGAAGCATTCTTAACTACGATGAAAAGGATTTAAAGAATGGCAAGCCATTTGATATGGTATGCAGGGAATTTATAAAATGGTGTGATTCGGATAAAGATTACATATTTTGTACATGGGGTCCTATGGATCTAAGCTACCTTCAAAACAACATGGATTATTACTATATGAAACCTCTTCCTTCTCCGCTGAAGTTCTACAATGTACAGCAAATATACACAGACCTTAAGGAAAAGGATGGCTCTATAGTGAAGCTTGAAAAGGCGGTTACAAGTCTATCCATAGATATAGATAGACCGTTTCATTCAGCAGTTAATGACGCTTACTATACAGCTGCAGTACTTGCCAAAATTCATCCTAAAGATTTGGCAGATCGTTATAGCTACGATGTATATAATAATCCTAAAGCAAAGGAAGACGAGATAATATCTTATCACAAACATTATATGGAGCATATCTCTAGAGAGTTTGATGATAAAAAAGATATTATGATGGACAAAGAGCTAGCCACCATGCGTTGCTACAAGTGTGGCAAGAAAGCAGCCAAGAAGATTAAGTGGTTCACTAATACACCAAATACGCACATTAGCGTATGTAAATGCTGGTACCACGGTCTTATGATTAGTAAAATTAAAATTAAGCAGAATAAAAATTTAAAATATTTTGCAATTAAAACTGTTCTTCCAACAGACAAGCTTGGTCTAGAAAATGTCAGACAACGACAAGAAGAGCTTAGACTAAGAAGACAACAAAAACGTCATAAGGGTGACGAACAAGACCCTATTGAAATTGACAACAAACAATAATTTCAAATTATAATTTATTAGATTTCAAATTTTCGTATAGAGCACCATTTGCTCAAAAGTAAAACAGCCCCTTTTTTAAAGGGGCTGTTTGCTTGCTGTACCAGCTTTTCTAGGATAAGCTTTTGGAGTTGCTTTAACTTTTTTTATAAATACAAAGCTTCTTCCAATATCTGAATCTGGAAGAGTAAGCTTTTCTACTTTTTCTAATTTTCCACCGAGTATAGATATAGCCTTTTTACCTGTATCTATTTCTTCATCTACTGTAAGAGTTTTGTATGGAATAAAATATCCTCCCTCTTTTACAAATGGAAGAGCATATTCAGATAAAACTGCCATATTTGCAACAGCTCGAGAAACCACAACATCATATTTCTCTCGCATATTTTTGTTGCGTCCACCTTCCTCAGCTCTGCCATGAATTGCTTCGCAACTTCCTATATCTCTATTAATACTTTCTGCACTTCCACCATCAAGTCCTAATTCATGGATAACATTTTGAAGAAACTTGATTCTCTTATTAAGTGAATCAAATAAAGTAACATTAAGTTTAGGAAATGCTATCTTAAGTGGAATTCCTGGAAATCCTGCACCAGTTCCCACATCAATAACCTTAAGAGCTTTATCCTTAATATCAAAATATCCGGCTAAAGCCACACTATCCATAAAATGCTTAAGGATTACCTCATCCCTATCAGTTATAGCTGTAAGATTCATAACCTTGTTGGTCTCTATTAACATGTCATAGTAGGTTTCAAATTGCTGAAGCTGGTTGTCAGAAAGTGGACTTCCTGTCAGCTGCTCAACATATTTACTTAATCTTTCCATATTTTCTCCATTTTGGGCATATAGCTTTTCTTATAAAATTGATATCTATCACTGGGCAATATAATAAAATTATTCTCTATATGCCCAAAATTTCATAACATCATTAGAAACAAATTGAAAATTAATTGAAACTAGTTTTTAGCTGTCAAGTATATCATTAATACTGACACATCCGCCGGGGATACTCCTGATATTCTTGATGCCTGTCCCAAAGATGCTGGTCTAACCTGTGCAAGCTTTTGTCTTGCTTCCTTACGAAGATTTGACACATCATCATAGTTGATATCAGCTGGAATTTTCTTTTTCTCCATCTTCTTAAAGTGTTCAACCTGCTGCTTTTGTCTGGTTATATATCCCTCATATTTGATGTCAATGTTAATTTGCTCTATAACCTCTGGTGGAAGCTCACCTATAGACTGTCTATCAGGGTCAAGCTCAGCTAATGCTTCATAATCTAACTCTGGTCTTCTAATAAGCTCTGCCAAAGAGGCAGCAGTTTTAAGAGGTGTTGAATTATGAGCCTCTAAGAATTCCTGTACCTTCTTGTTAGCTCCTACCATAATCTCAGACACTCTTTCTATCTCAGCATTAATTTGATTTCTCTTATTACAAAATGCATCATATCTTTCATCATCTATAAGACCTATATCATGGCCGATGTCTGTAAGACGTAAATCTGCATTATCCTGTCTTAAAAGAAGTCTATACTCAGCACGTGAAGTCATCATACGATATGGCTCAAAGGTTTCCTTAGTAACAAGATCATCTATAAGAACTCCTATGTAACCCTGTGATCTATCAAGTATAATAGGCTCCTTACCTTGAAGCTTTCTAGCTGCATTAATACCTGCCATAAGTCCTTGGGCAGCAGCCTCCTCGTAGCCTGAGCTACCATTAAGCTGACCAGCGGAAAAAAGTCCATCAAAATTCTTAAACTCTAAGCTTGCATCAAGATTAACCGCATTGATACAATCATACTCGATGGCGTATGCATTTCTAATAATAGTAACATTTTCAAGTCCTGGTACTGTTCTAATCATGGCATACTGAACATCCTCTGGAAGTGAAGATGACATACCACCCATATACATCTCATTGGTAAACTCACCCTCAGGCTCGATAAAGAGCTGATGGCGATTCTTATCAGGAAACTTCATAACCTTGTCCTCTATAGATGGACAATATCTAGGACCAGTGCCTTCAATAAATCCTGAAAACAATGGTGAACGGTCTATGTTATCCTTTATAATCTGATGAGTTTCCTCATTTGTATAAGTGAGCCAGCATGATATCTGGTCTCTCTTAATATCCTCTTCCTTATTGGTAAATGAGAATGGAACAATCCTCTCATCACCCTTTTGCTCCTCCATCTTAGAGAAATCTATAGTCTTCTTATCAAGTCTAGCTGGAGTTCCAGTCTTAAATCGTCTTATAAATATACCTGCGTCACTCATAGAATCAGACAAACCATTTGCAGCCTGAAGACCATTTGGACCAGTATGATTAACCACATCTCCATAGATACATCTTGCCTTAAGGTAGGTTCCTGTACAAAGAACAACTGCCTTGGCAAGGTAAGTTGCACCGGAAAATGTTTTTACTCCTTTGATAATTTTCTTAGTGGTTGCATTACAACCATTATCAGCTTGACTATCTGAATTAACCCTTTCACCTGTATTAACAGGAATTTCCTCATATAAAAGCTCTGTAACCTCAGCCTGTCTTAGAGTAAGATTATCAGTATTCTGAAGGGTAAGTCTCATATGCTTGGTGTATTCCACCTTATCTGCCTGAGCACGAAGAGAATGAACTGCCGGACCCTTAGATACATTTAGCATCTTAGACTGTATATAAGTCTTATCAATGTTCTTACCCATCTCACCGCCAAGTGCATCAATCTCTCTAACTAGATGACCCTTAGAGCTACCACCTATATTAGGATTACAAGGCATCAATGCAACACTGTCCATACTTATAGTAAATAAAATTGTCTTAAATCCAAGTCTTGCCGCAGCCAGCGCCGCCTCACAACCAGCGTGTCCCGCTCCAACAACCACGATATCATATTCTTCCTTAATATATGAATTAACTGCCATAGCCCTGTTCCTTTCTGCTAAAATCACTATTTTCTATTTTATCAAATAATCTGTTAGTTGCAAGAAAAATAATAAGATATTATAATAACTCATATAAATTTTATAAAGAGGAGTACCTATGAAAGACACAATCGCAGCCATTGCCACTGGTATGGGCAATTCTGGCATTGGAATAATTAGAATAAGTGGAGATGATACATTATCTATAGCAGATAAAATCTTCATCCCTAAGAATAAAAATAAATCCATAGCTTCTATGGATAGCTACACCGCAGCATATGGAGTAATAAGCTATGAAGGAGAAATCTACGACGAAGCCATAGCTTTAGTTATGCGAGCTCCTGGAACCTACACTGCAGAGGATGTGGTGGAGCTTGACTGTCATGGTGGAATAACTGTATTAAAAAGAATATTTGATTTGGTTGTAAGACTTGGTGCAAGACCAGCTGAGCCGGGAGAATTTACTAAGCGTGCTTTCTTAAATGGACGTATAGATATGTCCCAGGCGGAGTCAGTTATGGACTTAATCCATGCCAAAAATGATATGGCTGCCAAGTCATCCCTTAAGCAACTTTCTGGTGAATTAACTAAGCTTATTAAGGATATGAGAGAGAAACTTTTATATAACATTGCATATATAGAATCTGCTCTCGATGACCCTGAAAACTACTCTTTAGATGAATTTCCACAACAGCTTGAGACCACTGTGGATAACATGTTGATAACTGTGGAAAAGCTAATAAAATCAAGCTCTGACGGGCGTCTCATAAAAGAGGGTATAAGAACTGCTATTGTAGGTCGTCCAAACGCTGGAAAATCCTCTGTACTAAATATGCTTTTAGGTGAGGAAAGAGCCATAGTTACAGACATTGAAGGTACTACCAGAGATACCCTTGAGGAATATATCAATATAGATGGAATTACACTAAATATAGTAGATACAGCTGGAATCCGCACTACATCTGATACAGTAGAGAAAATAGGAGTGGACAAGGCAATAGCCTCTATTGACGATGCGGACCTTATCCTATATATCGTTGATGGAACCACTACTTTAGATGAAAACGATTTCAAAATTATGGATAAAATTAAAGATAAAAAATCCATAACTTTAATCAATAAAAATGACTTAGAAACCGTTGTGGATAAAGTGTTGATAACTAACACTATAAACACAAAAATCCTTGAAATATCAGCAAAAGAGGGTACAGGCAAGGAAAATCTTCACACCCTCCTAAAAGAAATGTTTTTCAACAACGAGTTAAACTATAACGACGAAATATACATCACTAACCAAAGACATAAATCCTTACTTTACGAAGCAAGAGAAAGTCTAAACAAAGTACTTGAAAGCATTAAGCTTTGTATGGGAGAAGACTTCCTTACTATCGACCTAATGGCAGCCTATGCAAGCCTTGGAAAAATCATCGGCGAGGAACTAGAAGACGACCTAGTAAACAAAATCTTTGCTGAATTCTGCATGGGCAAATAAATCTATTTTTTTATTCATTTAAAATTAGAGGTCATATTTGACCTCTTTTTAATTTGTCAACCCAAAATACCTACTATTTTCAACATTTTTATATAGTATTTTCAACATTTCACATTTCTCAAGTGCAATTCTTGCCTCTATTTTGCATTTTGTGCCACAAGGCTCATTGTATACTACAAGAATAAATATGGCCACAGGCCATAGTGAAAGAAAGTCCCGGTACAAATTATGTGCCAGGACTTTTCAGTATACAGATTAGGAAAAGGGGGTTGCGTGATTACCCTAGAACGGGACGCGCCAGGGCAAGGCGAAGAGCGACCGTCTTAAGTGTCGTCGGAGCCTTGCCCTAGGCAGACCCGCCAAGAAAGTAGCAACGCTCCCTTTCCTAATCGTCCGTAAAAAATAAACCGGCACATAATTTATGTACCGGTTGACTTTCTTTCACTCGTCTAGTTTTTCTTTAAGTATACAACAACCTTACGATATGGCTCCTCGCCCTCACTTCTAGTTGCTACGTACTTATCATTCTGAAGAGATGAATGAATAATCCTTCTCTCATATGGATTCATTGGCTCTAATGTGAAAGATCTTCTTGTTCTCTTAACCTTAAATGCAATATTTCTTGCAAGATTCTCAAGAGTATCCTTTCTTCTCTGACGATAGTTCTCAGTATCAAGCTTAACTCTGATATAAGACTCACTCTTCTTATTAACAAATAAGCTTATAAGATACTGAAGAGCATCTAAAGTCTGTCCACGCTTACCAATTAAGATTCCCATATCTGGACCAGCAACGTCAATATTCATAACGCCCTCATCCTTATCATAATCTATAGTAACTGTAGACTCAACCTCCATAGCCTTGAAAAGATTATCGAGATAAGTTTGGATTTCATCAAGGAAAGAATCCTTCTTCTTAGCCTTAATAACTGCTGGCTTAGCTCCGATTCCTAAGAAACCTGATGTTCCTTTTTCAATAACCTCATAATCTAACTCAGCACTAGTAACTCCTAACTCCATAGAAGCATTTGTAAGAGCCTCTTCTACTGTCTTAGCTTTGAACTCTTTAAATTCCACTAGTTCTTTCCTCCGTTATTATCGTTAAACTTCTGGAGAGCATTTGCTTTTGCTGCAAGACTACCCTCTCTATATTTAACTGTTCCACTATTCTGTGTCTTCATAGTTGATGAAGTATAATTCTTCAATCTTGAATTAGCAATATTTGACTTTGGTGCAGTATTTTCCTGTGGCTGCTGTCCATAAGCTGCCTCAGCCATCTTCTCTGCAAAAGTCTTCTTACCTGAAGCTTTACGCTTCTCAATCTTTTTAGCAGCCTTTTCCTTAGACTTTTCAACAATCTTCTCAATATCAGCATGCTCATAATAGAAGTAAAGTGTCTTTGAAGTAATAAAACTAAGTAAAGAACCTGTTGCCCAGTATAAACCAACACCGGCTGGCACATTTACAGTAACGAAGAATGACATAATTGGCATTACATTCATCATAGTTTTCATTGACTTCATAGTTGCCTCTGTCTGTGGATCTCCAGAACCTTGCATAGGTGTTGCATGCATACTTAAATACTGGAACACAAGAGACATTATAGGAATAATAAATGCTGCTGTTAAAGCAAAACCTGGTGCTGTTGCAAGATTAATACCACCGATGAAACTATAAACATCATTAATTTGGTTCATATTTTCATTAATAGCATTTACAACATCAATACTGTTGCCTCCTAATAACTCCTTATATGCTTCCCAAGAGCTATTATCAAACTTTGCAAGTACATCAATGATGGTATTAGTATTACTATTATTCATACTAATTACTTTTAATGTTCCAACACCGTCTTTATACTGTGAAAGCTTGTCAAAGGCATTACTATCCTTTTGAATTGCATCTGCTATAGGTATATAAAGATCTTTTACCTTATTAACATATGCAGGTATGTTCTGAATAACATTATAGAGACCAAAAAAGATTGGCATTTGTAAAATTGCAGATAAACAACCACCTGTAAGGTTAACTCCATACTTATCCTGAAGCTCTCTAACCTCAGCTTGTTGCTTTAGCATAGATTCCTGATCTTTTTTGTTTCTATATTTCTTATTAATTTTGTTCAATTCAGGCTGAATATACTGCTGAATCTTTGATGATCTTCTCTGCTTGAACATAGATGGTACCATGCACAAACGAACCACAAGAGTAAATAATATGATTGATAAACCAATACTTACTATTCCAAGGTTGCTTGATAACTCATAGATTCCATTAAGCAATAATCCAAGCAATTTAGAAATGGGACCCATAATTAGTCCACTTTCTTGAGTTAAAAACATTTTTTTCCTCCAAAAAACTACGGTACAGGATCATAACCGCCTTTGGAAAATGGATTGCATCTTAATATTCTCCACACTGTAAGAGCAGTACCCTTAAAAAAACCATACTTTTCATAAGCCTCTAAAGCATACTGTGAACAGGTTGGATAATATTTACAAACACCATGTCCCTTGAGAGGAGATAAATTTTTTCTATAAAACTTAATTAAACTAATACAAATCTTTTTCATATATAAATTTTACTTTCAAATTAACTATCTAAACGTAAATTCAACGAAAACAATTTAATTATCACATAATATGTGATGTAATTTTGCAAGATGTAAAAATGCACTTTCTATCTCCTGACAGGATTTGTCCTTTGCATTAACTCTTGCTACTATAACTATATCATAGCCTGTCTTAATCTTGTTCTTGTTAAGTCTATAGCTCTCTCTAATAAGTCTTGTTATACGATGCCTGACCACGCTATTACCAACTTTTTTACTAACAGAGATTCCAATTCTACTGTAACTTAAGTTGTTGGCACTTAAGTACATCACTAAATATTTATTGGCAAACGATTCTTTTTGGTTATACACCTTGCCGAACTCTCTGCTATTTTTAAGTGTAACAATGTTTCTCATACTATTCTCCACTTAAACATTTGTCTTCCACCACCCGGAAAACAAAAGGTCACAAGAAAGATGTGACCTACGCTGATAATTTCTTTCTACCCTTAGCTCTTCTTGCAGATAATACCTTTCTGCCGTTAGCAGTGCTCATTCTCTTTCTGAAACCATGAACCTTAGATCTCTGTCTCTTCTTTGGCTGGAATGTCATCTTCATAATAGTTGTCCTCCTTTTCTTAATACTAATGTCCTTTAAAATATCTCTTATCAAAGGACACCAGCTCACATTATATTTAAAAAACCCTTATAAGTCAAGCTATTTATACCCTTTTTTGACCTAAGTTATCCACATTTTTTAGTGATTTACCATAATGAATTAACATAATGTTATCCACAAAATGTTATTAACTTGTGGATAAGTGGTGTTTTTAATGTTATTATCCACAAAAAAACACCTATTTATTAGGTTTTCAACATATTACATAAATGTTCATAAATATAGATTTACTTTACATAATATGCGCGTTACAATGAGTCATGCATATATGAGCTAAATATGACTGTTGGGAGCTTGCTCACATAAAGTCATATTTAAGCGAATATATATACGACGAATGTCGCGACACTGAGCATACGCAGTATGCGATGTGGCGGCATGACTCATTGGTATTCACTTTTCACCAATTATCGCGACACTGAGCATACGCAGTATGAGATGTGGCGGCATGACTCACTCATTTTAAACCTGTTTCTTCTATATTAAATGTGTTTATAAATTATCCTATTTTTATTGAAAAAATATCATTTTTATAGTATTATTACACTTAGGTATGCTCTTGTGGTTTTTTGAGCGATTTGGAGGCTTTAAAATGAAAAAATTAATTGAAAGTAAATGGGATGAAATACTTTCTCTTCTAGAAACTCAATATGACATTTCTAATATATTAATCAAAACCTGGATCGGTACTCTTAAAATATTCGAGGTTAAGGATAATACAGTATATTTCTATGTTGATGAAAAACTTGGTGAGAACGCTGTCAAATTCATTCACAAAAAGGAATTTGATTTATTTTTGTTGTCTTCAATTAGAGAAACTTTGAATAATATTGATATTGAAATAGTTATTGATGAGAAAAAGAACTTTGTCAAAGAAGATGAAAAAGCTAAAGAGGTTAAGATTTCTGAATCTTATCAAGATGCAATTATAAGAAGTAATTTAAATCCAAAATATACATTTGAAAACTTTATTGTTGGAGATAGTAACAGACATGCTCATGCAACTTGCCTTGCAGTTGCGGACATGCCTGCCCAGGATAATTTTAATCCACTTTTCTTATATGGTAATTCAGGACTTGGTAAAACTCACCTTATGCAATCTATAGCTCATTATATTTTGCAAAACGATGACAAGGCTAATGTTCTTTATGTAACATCAGAGAACTTTACCAACGAAATTATTAATGCTATTAAGAACCATACAACTAATGAATTTAGAGAAAAATATAGAAATGTAGACGTTCTCCTTATTGACGACGTCCAGTTTATTAAGGACAAAGATAGTACTCAGATGGAGTTCTTCAATACATTTAATACACTTTATGATAATAAGAAACAGATAATTCTTTCATCAGACAGACCTCCAAAGGAGATTAAAACACTTGATCAAAGAATTATTTCAAGATTTGAATGTGGTGTTCCTATAGATATCCACGAGCCTGATTATGAGACTCGTATGGCAATTCTTAAGAACAAAGCAGAAAGAGAAAATCTTAAGGGCATAGACGATGATGTTTATGTTTACATAGCTGAAAATGTTACTAACAACATTAGAGAGTTAGAAGGAGCTTTAAATAAGATATCAGTTTATTCAAAGCTTATGAATGAAAAGGTTTCCCTTGAAACAGCTAAGGAAGCTTTAAAAGACTTCATTAACAAGGATGCTAACATTAAGATTACTCCTGAGAGAATAGTTTCTGTAGTTTGTGAGCACATGAATATTTCTGAGAATGATATAAAATCCAAGAAGAGAAGTCAGGATATTGCCACAGCCAGACAAATTATTATGTACTTACTTAGAAAATATACTCTTCTTTCTCTCAAATCAGTAGGTAATACTGTTGGTGGTAGAGACCATACAACAGTAATGAATGGCTGCAAGAGAGTTGAAGAGAATTACAATAAGGATGAAAGCTTCAAAAATACTATTGATACTATTATCAAGAAGCTTAATCCTTCATAAACATGTTGATTAAATGTCTATAACTTATTTTAATGTGTTGTTTATATGTTGATAATATTTAATTTAATTATTTAACCTTAATTTTATTTAAAAGTTATCCATATTTAAAACACACCAAAATCTTCAATTATTGACAAATTTATCAACTTGAAATTCCTTTGTATATTAAGGGGTTAAAGGACTTTTATTAATATCCACATCCCCTACTATTACTACTACTAATTTATTATTTATTAATATATTTATTTTTGATTTATTTTCAATGTGGAAAGGAGTTATTAACATCATGAAAATAAAATGTTCAAAGTCAAGCTTAATCAAATCACTTAATATTGTATCTAAGGCAGTTTCTACAAAGACAACTATGCCTATACTTGAGTGTGTTCTTATAGATGTATACGCAGATTGTATTAAGCTTGTTGCTAACGATTTGGAATTAGGTATTGAAACTAAACTTGAAGGTGATGTTTTAGAGATAGGTAAGATTGCAGTAGAAGCTAAATTATTTACTGAATATATAAGAAAGCTTCCTGATAGTGAGATTCTTATTGAATCAACACCAGACACAAAGCTTAAGATTAAATGTGAACGTTCAGATCTTTTATTCCATGCTTGTAAGCCAGGTGAGGAATTTACAGAATTACCTGAAATCGAAAAGAATAAGAGCATAACAGTTTCACAGTTTACACTTAGACAGATTATTAATCAGACTATTTTCTCTATATCTGATAATGAAAATAATAAGCTTATGACAGGTGAGCTTTTCGAAGTTAAGGATGGAAAGCTTACAGTTGTATCTCTTGATGGTCATAGAATTTCTATGAGAAATATAGAGCTTTCAGGTAATTCGGATAATGTTAAGGTTGTAGTTCCTGGAAAGACTTTAAATGATATATCAAGAATTCTTAGTGGTGGAGTAGAAGATATGGTAAATATCTACTTTACTGATAGAAATATTTTATTTGAGTTTGATGATACAGTTGTTGTTTCAAGATTACTTGAAGGAGAGTATTTTAAGATTATTCAGATGCTTTCAATTGACCATAAGATTAATGTTAAGGTTAACAACAAAGAATTCTTAAGTACTCTTGATAGAGCATCTATATTTATAAGAGAATCAGATAAGAAACCTATTGTTATTAGTATAAAAGATGATAACAACATGTATTTTAAGGTTAACAGCCAGAATGGTAACATGAATGAAACCTTAGAAGTAGATAAAAAGGGTGATGACATTATAATTGGATTTAACCCAAGATTTTTGATGGATGTTCTTAGAGTTGTTGATGACGAGGAAATTTACTTATATATGAGAGATGCAAAGTCTCCTTGTATTATTAAGGATGAGACAGAAAGCTATGTATATGTAATTCTTCCTGTAAATATTAATGCCAGCGCATATTAATTAGGAGGCTATTATGCATATTTTAAAGCTTCGTGATGGAGAGGAATTTATTAAGCTTGGTCAGGCACTTAAAGCAACAGGACTTGCTGATTCAGGAATAGATGCCAAAGAATTCATACAGCAAGGATTAGTTCTTGTTGATGGAGAAGTGGAGACTAGAAGAGGAAGAAAACTTTACGATGGAGCACATGTTGAGTTTGACGGTGAATCCATAAGTATTCAGGCCTAAATCAATTAATAAGAGAGGCTAGATAATGGTTATAAATAGCTTAGCACTTAATAATTATAGAAATTATTTAAGTGAAGAAATTAGCTTTTCAGATGGTATAAACATTTTGTATGGTGATAATGCACAGGGAAAAACCAATGTATTAGAAGCCATATATATGTTAGCTACTACCAAGTCTCATAGGACCAGCAAGGATAAAGAGATTATTAATTTTAATAGTGATGAAGGTCATATAAAAGCCAACATCAACAAAAGAGATATTGATTACAGAATTGATATGCATCTTAGAAGAAATAAATCTAAAGGTGTAGCAATTGACAGAGTTCCAGTAAAGAAAACATCTCAGATTATGGGTATGGTAAATGTGGTTTTATTTTCGCCGGAAGATTTAACTATTATTAAGGACAGCCCTTCCGAGAGAAGAAGATTCATAGATATGGAGCTTTGTCAGCTAAATAAGATATATTACAGTAATCTTAGTAGCTATAACAAGATTCTTAATCAAAGAAATAATCTTCTTAAGAATATCTACTATGACAAATCACAGATGGATATGCTTGATGTGTGGGATTCACAGTTGGTAGATTATGGTATAAAAATCATAAAAGATAGGAATAATTTTATAGATAAGATTAATGAAATTATCATTGATATACATAAAAAACTTACAGGAGATAAGGAAAATATTGTTGTAAGATATGATAAGAATGTTAATGAAGAAGAATTTGCCAGGGAACTTTGTCTTAAAAGAGATGCTGATCTTAGATATCAAAGTACTCAAGTAGGACCACATAGAGATGATATATCATTTTATATAAATGATATGGATGTTAAAATATACGGTTCCCAGGGCCAGCAACGAACAGTTGCACTTTCTTTAAAACTAGCAGAGATAGAGCTAGTTAAGGAATTAATAGGAGATAATCCCATATTACTGTTAGATGATGTAATGTCAGAGCTTGATTCTTCAAGAAGAGATTCACTACTATCATCCATTAATGATATCCAGACTATCATTACATGTACAGGATATGATGATTTTATAAAAGAAAGACTAACCATAGATAAGGTATACAGGGTTAGTAAGGGGATAATACAACAAGTATAGATGTGCAAATATTAGCATATAAAATACATTTGTTGTAGCCTAAAGGAGGATATAAATGGGCAGTAACGAGCAATCAAATTATGGTGCCGATCAAATTCAGATACTTGAAGGATTAGAAGCGGTACGTAAGAGACCAGGTATGTACATCGGTAGTACATCTACTAGAGGTTTACATCACCTTGTGTATGAGATAGTTGACAATGCAGTTGATGAGGCACTTGCCGGATTCTGTAATGAAATTGATATTACTATCAATGAGGATAATTCAGTTACAGTTGTGGATAATGGTAGAGGTATACCTACTGGTATTCATGAGAAGGCTGGTATTCCTGCAGTTGAGGTTGTATTTACAATCTTACATGCAGGTGGAAAGTTTGGTGGTGGAGGATACAAGGTTTCAGGTGGTCTCCACGGTGTTGGTGCATCAGTTGTTAATGCGCTTTCTAATTGGCTTGAAGTAGAGATTTCAAGAGATGGAAAAATATATAGACAGCGTTATGAGAGAGGAAATGTTATCTATAAGCTTAAAGAGGTTGGCAAAACTGATAAGACAGGAACTAAGGTAACATTTATGCCAGATGATACAATTTTCGATGATGTTGTATTTGATTATGATACATTAAGAAGAAGATTTAGAGAGATGGCATTCCTTACTAAGGGTCTTCGTATTAACATTGAAGACAAGAGAGAAGGTAAGGAAAAGAGTGCTACCTTCTACTATGAAGGTGGTATTAAGGAATTTATTGAATACCTTAATAAGCACAAAAATACTCTCTATGACAAGGTTATTTACTGTGAAGGATATAAGGATGATATATATGTAGAAGTAGCACTTCAGCATAATGATTCATATAACGAGAATACACTTAGCTTTGTTAATAACATTACAACTCCAGAGGGTGGTATGCATCTTACAGGATTTAGATCAGCACTTACAAAGGTATGTAATGATTATGCAAGAAATAACAAGTTGCTTAAAGATAAGGAAGATAACCTTTCAGGTGATGATTTAAGAGAGGGTCTTGCTTGTATAGTAAGTATTAAAATTCCTGATCCACAGTTTGAAGGACAGACTAAGCAGAAGCTTGGTAATGCAGAAGCTAGAACTGCAGTAGAAGGAATTGTATTTGAAAAGCTTACTTATTTCTTAGAGCAGAATCCTCAGGTTGCTAAGGCTATAGTTGGTAAGGCAGTACTTGCTCAGAGAGCTCGTATAGCAGCTCGTAAAGCTAGGGATGTTGCTAGAAAATCTACACTTGAAAGTTCTATGGCACTTCCAGGAAAGCTTGCTGATTGTTCAGATAAGGATCCTAAGAAATGTGAAATCTATATTGTAGAGGGAGATTCTGCGGGTGGTTCTGCAAAGACTGCTCGTTCAAGAGCTACACAGGCTATACTTCCTCTTAGAGGTAAAATCCTTAATGTAGAGAAGGCAAGAATTGATAGAATTTTAGGTAATGAAGAAATTAAAGCAATGATAACTGCATTTGGTACAGGTATCAGAGAAAACTTTAATATAGAGAAGCTTAGATATGATAAGATTATCATTATGACCGATGCGGACGTTGATGGTGCTCATATTGCAACACTTATGCTTACATTCTTCTTTAGATTTATGCCTGACCTTATTAGACAGGGTCATGTATATCTTGCTCAGCCACCACTTTATAAGCTGGAGAAGAATAAGAAGACTTGGTATGCTTATAGTGATGATGAGTTATCTAAGATATTAGATGAAGTTGGAAGAGATCAGAATAATAAGATTCAGCGTTATAAGGGTCTTGGTGAGATGGATGCTGAACAGCTTTGGGATACTACTATGGATCCTGAGAAGAGAGTTCTTCTTAGAGTATCTATAGATGAGGAAAGTGAGTCAGAGCTTGATATTACCTTTGATACTCTTATGGGTGAAAAGGTTGAACCAAGACGTGAATTTATAGAGGCAAATGCCAAGTTCGTTAAGAATCTTGACATTTAAGGGAGGTAAACAATGGACGATAATAATATTTTTGATAAAATCCAAGAAGTGGATTTGAAAAAGACCATGGAAGAGTCATATATTGACTATGCCATGAGTGTTATCGCAGCTCGTGCTCTCCCAGATGTAAGAGACGGTCTTAAGCCAGTTCAAAGAAGAATACTTCACTCTATGGTAGAGCTTTCTAACTACCCAGACAAGCCACATAGAAAGTGTGCCCGTATCGTCGGTGATACAATGGGTAAATACCATCCACATGGTGACAGTTCTATCTATGAGGCAATGGTAAAACTTGCTCAGGAGTGGAATACAAGATATCAGCTTATCGATGGCCACGGAAACTTCGGTTCTGTGGACGGTGATGGAGCTGCGGCAATGCGATACACAGAAGCAAGACTTTCCAAGATTTCTATGGAAATGATTGCTGATATTAACAAAGATACTGTAGATTTTGTACCTAACTTCGATGAAACTGAGAAGGAACCAATTGTACTTCCAAGTAGATATCCTAACTTACTTGTAAATGGTACATCAGGTATTGCAGTAGGTATGGCTACAAATATACCACCTCATAATCTTAGAGAAATCATCAATGGTGTTGTTAAGATTATTGATAATGAAGTAGAGGAAGACAGAGAAACTGATATAGAGGAGATAATGGATATTATCCAGGGTCCTGACTTCCCAACAGGAGCTCAGATACTTGGTACATCAGGTATTAATGAAGCTTATAGAACAGGTAGAGGTAAGATTAAGGTAAGAGCAATATCTGAGATTGAGCCAATGAGCGGTGGAAAGCAGAGAATTGTAGTAACTGAGCTTCCATACATGGTAAATAAGGCTAGACTTATCCAGAAGATTGCCGAGCTTGTTAAGGAAAAGAAAATCGATGGAATTACAGACCTTAGAGATGAGTCATCTCGTGAAGGTATGAGAATTGTAATCGAGCTTAGAAAAGATTGTAATGCAAATATTATCCTTAATCAGCTTTACAAGCATACTCAGATGCAGGATACATTTGGTGTTATTATGCTTGCTCTTGTTAACCAGGAGCCAAAGGTACTTAATCTTCTTGAGATGCTTACTTATTACTTAAAGCATCAGGAAGAGGTTGTTACTAGAAGAACTAAGTACGACCTTAAGAAAGCAGAAGAAAGAGCTCATATATTAGAGGGATTACTTATTGCCTTAGATAACATTGATGAGGTAATTAAGATAATAAGAGCAGCTAAGTCTGTTGCAGATGCAAAGCTTTCTCTTATGGAAAGATTTGGACTTACTGATGTACAGGCTCAGGCTATCGTTGATATGCGACTTAGAGCTCTTACAGGCTTGGAGAGAGAAAAGCTTGAGAATGAGTATAAGGAGCTTATGATTAAGATAGCAGAGTTACGTGCAATTCTTGCTGATAGAAAGAAGCTTCTTGGAGTAATCAAGGAGGAGATTCTTATTATTGCTACTAAGTTTGGTGATGATAGAAGAACTTCTATTGGTATAGATATGGATGACGATATCTCAGTTGAGGATCTTATTAAGAAGGAAAATATAGTTATAGCTATGACTAAGCTTGGTTACATTAAGCGTATGACTATTAACAACTTCAAGAGCCAGCACAGAGGTGGTAAGGGCATTAAGGGTATGCAGACCATAGAGGATGACTTCATAGAAGATCTCTTCATGACTACTACTCATCACTACATTATGTTCTTTACTAACCAAGGTAGAGTATATAGACTTAAGGCTTATGAGATTCCTGAGTCAAGCAGAACTGCAAGAGGAACAGCCATCGTTAACCTTCTTCAGCTTATGCCTGATGAGAAGATTACAGCTGTTATACCAATACTTAAGTATAATGAAGGCAGATATCTCTTCATGGCTACTAAGAACGGTATTGTTAAGAAGACTAGAATTACTGAATATGCAAATGTTAGAAAGTCTGGTCTTGCAGCTATTACCCTTAAGGAAAATGATGAACTTATTGAGGTTAAGTCAACTAACAATAAGAAGGATATCATTCTTATAACTAAGCAGGGTATGTGTATTAGATTCAATGAGAAGGATGTAAGAAGTACTGGTAGAACATCTATGGGTGTTATCGGTATGAATGTTGCTCCTGGTGATGAAATCATCGGTATGCAGATGGATACTCAGGGTGATTCAGTTCTTATTGTATCTGAGAATGGCTTAGGTAAGAGAACACTTATAGATGAATTCACTCCACAAAGACGTGGTGGTAAGGGTGTTAAGTGTTACAAGATTACTGACAAGTCAGGTCCTGTAATAGGCTTTAAGGCTGTAAATGATGACAACGAGATTATGATTATCACTAACCAGGGAATCGTTATTAGACTTCTCTGTAAGGATATATCAACCCTTGGAAGAATCACTACTGGAGTTAAGCTTATCAATATGGATATTGCAAATGATATTACAGTTGCAAGTATTGCTAAGGTTAGACAGAAGTCAGCTGATGAGTCAGAGTCACTTACTGCTCTTGAGCAGGAGATGGAGGCTCAGGACAATGAAGAAGGAGATGTAGAGGATGTTGTAGAAGGTGCAGAAGATGACATTGATGCAACAGAGGATACAGAATCATAAGAAAGGTAATAGATAGAATTAATTAACATTTTACATTTTATATCTTGGAGCTTATAATAGGCTCCAGGATATAAATAAAAGAGGTAATTAATATGGGAGATACATTAAAGGATGGTCTTGAGGGACTTAGTAAAATTGAAGGATTAGCAGATGTGCTATTCGATGCAATATACTGGTTAGCAGTTATATTCGTCATTCTTGCTGTGGCATACTTTTTCGTGTCACTAAGTATATTTGTAACCAAGGCGAAGAATGGAACACTTGGTGAGAAGGACGATGACTACTTAGACAGTTAGATGGTGAAGGTTGATTTCCCGGTGCATAGCTTTATGTGCCGGGATTTCTTTATGTTTACGTTTGGATAAGGGTGCGTTCAAGTTTTATCGCCGGCCTGCCTAGGGATAAAGTTTCGCTGACTCTTAAGACGGTCAGCTCAACTTTACCCTACTCTGCTGATTTGCTCCTAAGGCAGTACAAGAGATTAAAAGAAGCAAGTGGAAAAAAGAAAATTAACTATAAGAATATGAAGTCTGTTTACACAATAGTTTTTTTTGAGAATAATCCAGAACAGTTCAAAGAATACCAAGATAAATATATTCATAGATTCCAGCAAAAGTCAGATTCGGGAGTTGAAATATCGTTATTACAGAAATACATATTTATTACGCTTGACATATTTAAAAAAATGAGTAAAAATATAGATACTAAACTTGATGCATGGCTAACTTTTCTAGGGTCGGATAAGATAGATGATATACTGAAGCTTATTGAGGCCTATCCAGAATTTAAACCAATGTATGAGTCACTGTATGAGATGTGTTTAAACATAGAGGGAGTGATGGATATGTTTTCGAAAGAATTATATGAGATGGATAAGAATACAGAGTTACTTATGATAGACGAGCTAAATAAAGAAATATCAGATAAACGTGATGAACTTTCTAGATATGAAGAAGCGATTTCCAGATATGAAGAAGAGGTTTCTAGATATGAGGAAGAGGTTATTCAAATTAGAGAATTCATATCAGAGAAGGACAAATCCCTAGCAGAGAAGGACAAATCCCTAGCAGAGAAAGATGCGCTGATAAGTCAATTAAAAGAACAATTATCGAAGAAGTAAATTTTCAATAGCGGATAATGTACTAAAAAGGTTTCATAATTGATAATTACAATAAGGGGTTGGCAACCAGAAGACACTTGCCAATCCTTTATTTTAGTTGCATAATATAACCATAAATGTTTTAGATTAACACGTATTTTATGTAAGGAGAAGTAATTGGTTAAGGCTAATTATTGGTTGGAAATATGAGGACAATTAATACGGATATTATAATTGATACAGTTAAGGATATGTGCATCCAAGCAAACCTTTTCTTAGCGCCTGATATGGAAGAAAGGTTAAGACAGGCCGCTGCTGATGAGGATGGAGATTTAGGGAAGCAGATAATGAATCAGCTTATGGAAAATATGGAGATAGCTGGTAGTGAAAAAATTCCTATATGTCAGGATACTGGTATGGCGGTGTTCTTTGTAAATGTGGGTCAGGATTTGCACATTGAAGGTATGAATCTTACAGATGCTATCAATGAAGGTGTGAGACAGGGCTACACTGAAGGATATCTTAGAAAGTCAGTGGTGGCGGATCCACTTATTCGTGAGAACACCAAGGATAATACACCAGCCATAATCCACTACGATATAGTGCCTGGAGATAAGCTTACCATTACCATCGCTCCTAAGGGCTTCGGAAGTGAGAATATGAGTAGAGTATTTATGCTTAAGCCGGCAGATGGTGAGGAGGGTGTGAAGGCAGCAGTTATGGAGGCGGTGAAGGATGCAGGACCTAATGCCTGTCCTCCTATGGTTGTTGGAGTAGGACTTGGTGGAGATTTTGAGCTTGCTGCAAAGCTTGCCAAGAAAGCTCTTACCAGAGATGTTAATTCACACTCGGAGAAAGAGCATATTGCAAGAATAGAAAAGGAACTGTTAGAGATGGTTAATTCCACAGGTATTGGACCAGGTGGATTAGGAGGAAAGACCACAGCCTTGGCAGTAAATATTGAGACTTATCCAACACACATAGCAGGTATGCCACTGGCGGTAAATATGTGTTGCCACGTTAATAGGCACGTAACTAAGGAGATATAGTTACAATTCACTGGAGTTTATCTTTAAAAAGATAAAGAAGAATAAGGGGGAATTCACATGGGAAAAATTAAGAATTTTATCCAGGAACAAAAGACAGAACTTAAGGCATTGATACATAACTATACATTAACAATAATATCAGTTGCTTTGCTTTCCATAGTATTTTGCATTGCACTTGAGATGGATACATCAACAGACTTTGTTCGCAACACAGAGCTGTTCCTACTAATGTTTGCAATTGGAGCATTGTTTGTGGAAACATTTTTTGTGGAGAAAAATCAACCAAAGAATTGGAAAAAGCTGATTGTTTTCTATGTGGTAGATATAGTTTTGGCGACCATTTGGACTTTAATAGGACATTTCGATAATGAGATTGCCAATCTGTTTGAGTATAAAGATATATACTACTTAAACCTAACAAAAATACTGGCTGTATATATTACTGTCTTGGTGGTATTTTCCCTGTACAAAACGATAAAACTTAGTGGACTGAAATTAGATACATATGTTTCTAGAGCAATTTTCGGTTTGCTTAAGATGTGGGGATTGTTCTTTGTGCTTTATATGGCTATATGTATGCTACTTTCTATATTTGAATCACTTATTATGGACATAGACTATTGGGACATATTAGATAACTTGACCGTATTAATACTTGGATTTGTATGCTTCCCATACAGTCTTCTTATGATAACTGATACTAAGGATGAAAATTCAAAGTTTACTAAGGGGCTTATAAATGTAGTCCTTATGCCTGCAGTTATTATTGCTCTTTTAATTGTATATTTATATATTATTAAAATTCTTGTTACTTTTGAAATGCCATCAAATGAGGTGTTTGGTATATGTCTATCGGTATTTGTCTTGGGTGGACCAGTTTGGTTTATGAGCTATGGCTTCCTTAGAGAAAAGGCTCTTGCTAATAACGAGCAACTAGGACAATATGCAAAGCTTGTTAAGAATATGAAATATGCTTATGCACCTCTTATTATCTTAGAGATTATTTCTATAGGAATAAGAATTGTAAATTATGGTCTTACCACGCAGAGATATTTGGCGATTATAGCTATAGTATTTCAGATAATATATGTTCTTTGGGATGTAATAGGCAAGGTAACAAAGAAGGACTTAAAAGAAGAGGGACTTATATTTGTGGGACTCTTTATATTTGTATTTGCCATGCTTTGTCCAGGTTTAAATATGAATAAGTTACCTGCAAATGTGCAGATAGCACGCTTTGAGGACGCCCTTGAAAGTGAGGATTATGTTACTGCAGGAGCTATCTATAAGTATTTAGATTCCTATGAATGTGATTACGGAGAAGTATACCTAGATCAGCGATTTACTGTGGCAGAAAGGGAAGACCTAGAACAAATATTTTACGACTATGCAGAAGATGAAAATGAATATAATTACACAGAATATGTGAGGGCTTATGTGCCAGCACATATAGAGGATAAGGGTATTTCAATAAAGGGCTTTACAAACATATACAGATTCAATTATTACAAAAATTATGATAATACATATACGATGGAAGAATTAAAGTCTATTACTATTTCATATGGTGATAACTTTGAGGTGGCAAATGTAAATCTAGCTACGTTGGCGAAATTTGCTTTAGATTTAAAGGAAGATGATATAAACTACTCTCAGGAAATGGAATATCAGTATATTGAGATAAGCGAGAATTGTACAATAGTTGTAGAAGATATAGATTTTAGATACAACAAGTATACTGAAGAGATTAGTGGTTTGAGTGTTAGTGGGTATGTATTAACTAACGAGGGAGGACATAATGGACAGTAAAAGAGTAATAAATGTTCCCTTTAAAAGGGAGCAGGTTGATGGGCTAAAAAGTGGAGATTATGTGTATCTGACAGGAACTCTTTATAGTGCAAGAGATGCTGCTCACAAGCGACTTTTCGACAGTATAGTAGATGCCGAGAGTAGTATAATTAGTTCGGAAAAACAAGTTATAGGTATGGATGGAACAGCTCTTTATGAAAAGGGAATACTTCCACTTGATATAACCGATAACATTTTCTACTATTTAGGACCAACACCAGCTAAAGAAGGTCAGGTTATAGGTTCTGCAGGACCCACCACCAGCTCTAGAATGGATAAATACACACCACTTCTACTTAGCAAGGGTTTAGTTGGTATGATAGGAAAGGGCAAGAGAAGCAAAGAAGTTATAGACGCCATAGTTGCAAACAAGGCGGTGTATTTTGCTGCTGTTGGTGGCGCTGGAGCCCTACTTTCAAAATGCATCAAAAAGTCAGAGGTTATCGCCTATGATGATCTAGGGACTGAGGCTATTCGTAAGATGGAAGTAGAGGATTTCCCAGTTATTGTTGTTATAGATAGTCAGGGAAATAATCTTTATGAAACTGCAGTAGAGGATTACAATAGTTCAAAAACTGTACGATAAATGTTAAGCAAATTAGTAATGTAGGATTAGGGGAATTTAAATAACAATTTGTTAGATGTAATATGTATGTAATCTGAAATTGTATGAGAATGATAAAGAATTCCTTAAATGTTCAGTATAACCTATTAACTAATTAATTGTGACATAAAAAAGGAGAAATAATTATGGAAGAAGAGAAAAAAGAAAATGTCAAAGTAGAAAAACCTAAAAAGCAAAAAAAGGTTAAAGTTGTTTACGACGTTGATGGTAAAATGAAAAAGAAAAGAAATCGTGAAGCGGCAGGCTTTGGAAAGTGGAATATAATTGCACTTATAATACTAATTGCGTTGGAAGCACTTTTTTATTACTTTATAACGCCAGCAATAAATATTCACACTACAGGATTTTGGGTATGGTTAGCTGTAACAGTGGGCGGTTTACTAGTTTGCACTATGGATTTTAGTGCTGAAAATCTTGTGATAAGCCATAAAAAAGGTCAGTCCCAGGGAGTTACAAAAGTATCAAAGTGGTTTGCTATAGCTCTTGGTCTTTGTGTAGTGGTTCCAATTATAGGAGGAATAGCGTCTTCAGCTTTGTTTAGAGCATCTACATATGCTTCTGTTATAGAGATTCAGGATGGAGACTTTGCAACAGATATTGCTCCAAGTGAGAATATTAATGATATTGCCCTTATGGATACTGACAGTGCTAGAATTATCGGTGAGAGAGCTATCGGTTCTTTGTCAGACGTAGTAAGCCAGTACGAGGTAAGTGATAGCTACAGCACAATAGATTATAATGGTAGACCTATGAAGGTAGCCACACTTGAGTACGCTGGTTTCTTCAAATGGGTTAATAACAAAGATGCAGGTATTCCGGGATATGTTCTTGTGGATCCTGTTAAGAATGAGGCAAAATATGTGAAGCTTGAAAAGTCTATAAAATATACACCATCAGGATGTTTCGGTGATAACTTATATAGAAAGGTACAGATGTCTTACCCTACCTATGAGTTTAATGGATTTTATTTTGAGCTTGATAATGATGGTAACCCATATTACATATGCCCAGTTCTACAGCCAAATGCAGGACTTTTTGGAGCTAAAGACGTAACAGGTGTTGTAATATTTGACCCATGTACAGGTGATAGTGAGTACGTAGAGCAGGGGCAGATTCCTGTATGGGTAGATAGAGTATATGATGGTGATTTGGCTTGCCAGAAATATAATTGGTACGGAAATTTATCAGGTGGATTTATAAATAGCATCATCGGCAATAAAGGTTGTAAGGTAACAACTGACGATTACGGCTACAAAGTTATGAATGGTGATGTTTGGGTATATACTGGAGTAACATCAGTAAACGGGGACCAGTCAAATATCGGCTTTGTAATGATGAACTCAAGAACTGGAGAGAGTAAGTACTATACAATTGCCGGTGCAGAGGAGCATTCAGCTATGGAATCTGCAGAGGGTCAGGTTCAGAACTTAGGCTACGAGGCATCCTTCCCATCTCTTATTAATATTGATGGTGTGCCAACTTATATTATGGTGCTTAAGGATAATGCAGGCTTAGTGAAGATGTACGCTATGGTAAATGTTGAGAAATACAATATCGTTGCAACAGGTACTACTCAGCGTGAGGCTCTTAATAGCTATAGAAAGCTTATGGTAGAGAATGGAATTATATCAAATGAAGTTGCTATATCTGACGAAACTCCTAACAAGGAGATAACTGTTAAGGAAATCAGATACATTAATATGGAAGGCGAAACTTATGTGTATATCACAGCAAAGGATGGAACTGTATATAAACAGAATTTTGCTGAGAATGAAACTCTTATCTTCATTGAACCAGATATGAAGATTAAGGTGTATTACAATGAGACTGAGTCAGGAATTAATGAGCTTGTGTCTTATGAGTAGAAGTTAAGAATGTTATATTAGTACTTAAGAAGCCACCCGAAAAGTAGGGTGGCTTCTTCCTTGTGTTAACAATGTGTCAAATAATAACCAGTCTGATATGTTATGTAGTAATAATATTTTTATAATTTAAATGAATAAAAATAATACTGGAAGCATACCATATTATTGTAGCAGGAGTGGTATGAATAATTAAAATACAAAAGCCATATGGGAAATATTTGCAAATCCGTTGACAAAGGCTAATATTTTTGGTATTATGTTTAAGCGTGTTAGCGCAAAACTAAATATCACCATAAGATTTGGTAGGTTGTTTAGGCATTTGGAGATGTACTCAAGTGGCTGAAGAGGCGCCCCTGCTAAGGGTGTAGGTCGTTTGCGCGGCGCGAGGGTTCAAATCCCTCCATCTCCGTTACAGATTTATGAGAAATTTTTGTTGACTTATGAACAGGTTTCACATATAATCTACATTGCTGACTGGTAGTCAGTTTATATTCCTCCTTAGCTCAGTCGGTAGAGCACCTGACTGTTAATCAGGGCGTCGTTGGTTCAAGTCCAACAGGGGGAGCTTGCTTCAGATTGAAGCTACATAAATTTTATATTAGGCGCGATCGCCAAGTGGTAAGGCCCCGGTCTGCAACACCGTTATCGCCGGTTCAAATCCGGCTCGCGCCTCTCTTTAATCCCAGAAGAAACTTCTGGGATTTTTTGCGCGTTGCTACAAGCCATGCTGTTCGCTACAAACAAATACTCGTTGGGTGCTTGCACACATAAGAGTATTTGTTTGTAGCGAACAATACGGCGCCAGCCGCGACACCGAGCAAGCAAGTCTTGCGAGGCTGTCGGCATGGCTTGTAGAGCATGGCCATCCACTTATCGAAAAATATTTACCGTTTATCGAAACTTTACCCATAATGCAATTTTGTTATGCTACAATCATTTATCATTGTGTAGACAAAAAGAAAAGGAGATTATGAAACATGAAAAAGAAAGTGAGTATTATGCTTCTTGGTATGAGTTTAATGCTTGGACTGGTTGCGTGCGGTAAGGATGATAAAGATAATAGCAAGTCTACTGAGAGTAAGCATGACAAGGTTACTACGGAGGTAGCAGTGGAAGAAAAGGACGAAAACACTGAAACCGACACCACCGAGGCTATAGGTGAGGATACTGCTGAAGCTACAACAGAGACAGTGGTTGAGGAAATAGTTGATGCAGTACCGGAAGGCCCTGCTGAGGCAAACTTTGGTCCTGACAATGTGGGCTTTTATATGCAGGGAGTAGAGTTTAAGCTTCCTATGGCGTATAGTGAGTTTTACGAGAAGGTAAGTGCTATGGGCTGGAGTGTTCTTGAGGATGGTGTTAGAAAATCTTTTGATGGCGATCACAAATTATATGAGGTGGAATTTTCACGTACAGTGGAAGGTCAAGAAGTATCAGAGTGGTTTGATATAGAAGTAATAAACAGTGAAGATCCGAGTATGGAGGTCGAGCTTACAAATGCGAATACTCAGGTTGTATCATTTCATATTAAGATGAATGCATTACCTAAGGAGCTTGGCAATCCAGATGCAGGATATGAGATGTATAATGTTCATTCGGAAGTTTATTTAACTAAGGATATTGGTCTGGGTAGAAATATACTGAATGCCTATGATGCATGGGGTGGTTCTATGATGGATAATCATGGGTATTTTGATTGGACCACAGGTGATCGTAGTAAAATGGGATTGGGATCCTACACAGAACCATTCATAGATATCTCAAGTGAAAGCGTAAATGATAATAATGTATTATATAGAGTGTTGCTTCAGGAGTACGGAGAATGTGAGGATGTAATTACATGGATTAGTTTGCAGAACAACCCATTTGTTGAGTAAAAAGTTTTAGTTACTAAGAGCTTTGCTTTAGGATGATAATATTCATTCACAGAGCAGAGCTCTTTTGTTATAATCAAACAATTCGACAAGTGGTATCAAATATCCGATGAATGGCTTTTATTTTAGAACTTAAATGTAGTATTATAGTAAGAGTGAAAATCTATGATTGGAGAAGGATTATGAATCTTAGTTTTTCTATATGTGATGATAATAATGAGCATATTGAAGAGATAAAGAATACAATATCTAAGCTTGGTGAGTCCCATCAGGTAAAGGTTGATTCCTACACCACAGCAGGTGAGCTACTTCAAGGATTAGAGAGAGCAAAGGCTACAGATAAGTCTTTGCCTAATTTTGTTTTAGTAGATATTGAGCTTCCAGACATAGATGGAATTGAGTTAGGAAAAAAAATAAAAGAACTATACCCACAGATAGTATTAGTATTTATTACATCCTACGTAGAATATGCTGTGAAAGGTTACGAGGCGAAGGCTGATAGATACCTGTTGAAGCCTATAAGTCTTAAGGACATAGAAGGTATGGTGCAGGACTATCTCAGCGAGCAGACAAAGGTGAAGAGGCTGATTCTTAAGGACAAGGAACAGGAACACTTGATTTTTGTAAAGGATATAATGTATATTAGTGCAGAGGATAAATGTACAATTCTTTATACTGACAATAATAAGTACATTGACTATAAAAGTCTAAATGATTATGAAAAATTACTTGGTGATTATGGCTTTTTTAGGATACACAGAAAGTATCTGATTAATATGTATCATCACAGGAGTCTAAGTAAAGGCTTCGTAACTCTAAGTAATGATGTAGTTTTGCCTTTAAGTAGAAGAAGGGAAGTGCAGTATAGAGAAAATTTACTTAAGATGCTGGAGAAGGATTTACTATGATTAATGTAATGTTCACTATACTAATAATGTTGGTAAATGTTTCAGCGGTGCTGAACGTTTTGTTGATATTAAAAGTGTTCTTTGGTTCGTCAATTAAGCTTACCAATAGAATACTTTTATTTGTTGGAGGAATTTATTTTCTTGTAAATATAGGAATAGGTCTGGTTCCAGGACTTACAAGCCTGACCACTATATTTGTATTTTTATTCATGGTTATCTCTATATTTATTTTGTCTCAAGAACATAAAATCAGTAACTGCTTTTTGGCTATACCTGCTGCACTTATGTATGTTCAGTGGGGGAGTGTATTTAAGCTAATAGAGAGATTGGTTGGATTGGATAAGCTTGTATATCACTATCCGGAAATGGATGTGAGAATATCCACATTTTTGCCAGATTTTATATTGCTTGCCTTTATGATAGTAATTATGAATAAGGCAAATAAGGGAATAATGGAAACCAAGTTTAGCAAAGGAGAGGGAATTGTTATCACAATAATTTGTATTATCTATCCGGTGGTGGTTGCCTTCTTTGATTACTTGGATGGAAATATTAATCATGTGCTTTTCACGCCATTTTGGCTAGTGATAATGATTCTTGTAAATGTGGTTGTAATATACGCGGTAATACATAGAAAGAAAGCTGGATATTATAAGAAAGTTGCAGGCTGGCAGCAGGAACAATTTCAAGCAGAGTATGATTATTTTAAGGATTATAGGGAAAATAATGTGGACCTGATAAAGTTTCGCCATGACTTTAACAATCATATGCTGGTTGTTAAGGGGATGTACGAGAAGGGACAGTATGATAGGGCTAATGAGTATATCGATAAACTATCGGAGGCAACAGGTGGACTTAAGAAGACCTATGTTACCGGGCATGAAATTCTTGATATGATACTTAAATCTAAGGCAGCAGCTATGGAGGAAAATAACATAGAGTTTACTATGGAGGGTAATCTTACAGCTCTTGATTTTTTGGAGGATGTGGATGCCTGTATTCTATTTTCTAATATAATAGACAATGCCATAGAGGCTAACCTAAATGTATCTGAAGTCAGATATATCAAGCTTTCAGCTAAAACAGTAAACAAGATGATATATATTCAGCTCACCAATCCATATGGTGAGGATAATGAGGCCAAGGTTAATAAAACCAATGGAGATGTTCATGGCATAGGACTTCAGAATGTAAAGGATATTGTGGAGAAATATGATGGACAGATGGATGCCAGTGCGGATGCAGGTGTATATGAATTGAAGATTGTTATGAGTATATAATTTTGAGTATATTTTGCGGAGGGACCATTTAAATGGTCCCTCTGGCTTTTTTTATTTAATATTATCGTTTCAATTTTACTAATTTAAGTTCTGATAATTTAAAAATACAATTGTAGATATTTACTAATATTGTTATAATTAATAGTGGTGAGTTAGAAGTCATATCCAGCTCACAAATTTACACCTCGAGGTAACTATGAAGAAAATTATTCTGGCATCCCAGTCTCCGCGACGTAAGGAGTTACTAGCTCAAGCAGGCTTTGAGTTTGATATAATTACATCTGATGTGGATGAGAAGATTACTCACACCAAGCCAAGTGAAATTGCAGAAAGCTTGTCTCGTCAGAAGGCGGAGGATGTGTTTGGCAAAATTGTAAAAAAATATGGTACAGACCAGGTGGATGATTATCTGGTAATAGGGGCAGACACTATTGTGGCTATAGAGGATAGAATTCTCGGAAAGCCCAAGGATAGGGAAGATGCATATAATATGATGAAGCTTCTGTCCGGGAGAACCCATCAGGTGTACACAGGAGTTACAGTTGTCACATCTGGAGAGACCAATATAAAGGAAGAGTCAAATATTCAACAGTTGAATATATCAGATGATGATAAAAAGTGTACAAAAGCAAGTATCTACACGTTTCATGAATGCACTGATGTGACATTTTATGACATTACAGATGAAGAGATAAATGAATATCTTGATGGAAGTTTGGAGTGGGCAGATAAGGCAGGAGCCTACGGAGTCCAGGCTACTGTGGGAGCGAAATTCTTAAAGGAGTTAAAGGGGGACTACAATAATGTGGTAGGTCTTCCTGTAGCAAGATTGTATCAAGAGATTAAATCTATGATGTAACAAAGGACAACTGTTGTGAAGAAACATAGAAGTTGCTTTACAACCAATGGAATATATTTAGAGAGGTAAAATTATGGAGTGGGGTTTTAATGCAGTTAAGGTAAAGGAGCAAAGTAAAAATTTGTTCCACCTGTGTATAAAAAGAGCAGAAAGCATAGGCTTACACGAGTATATAAAATCAGACGGAAAGGTTTCGTTAGGTGAGGCATATCGTATTGATATGAAAAATTTCCTCATCTACCTGGCATATGCGGATGGTGGATTAAGCAAGGAGGAAGTTAAGTATCTAAATGAACTTATGGATCTTCAGATGTATCCGGATATCATATCAGACTATGCCAATAGATGGAATCTTAAGGATATTAGTTTCCTTGATAGACCACCATTATCCCTAGAGCCATTTGTTAGATCTAACATTGGACCAGAGACTGGTGAGATAAGTTCTTCTTACTACGATTTGGTGGACCTTTATGTGACTACATTTAATTACATAGGCAACGATTTTATTGCTTGCAATAAGGAAATTAGTCAGGGAGAGATAGATGCTCTTTCTTCATACACTATGATGCTTGCTGATTATATTGATGAGTATCAGGGAAAGATGCAGGAATATAGACCAACCATCGCCTATAAGCCTGGTAGTAAGATTACTCAGGAGGAAAAGCCAGATTATGTGTCCTTTGACGCAGAGGATCTTTATAATGGCGGAGACGATAGAGTATTAAATACTGGTAGAAGTGCCAGATATTTTTTGAGAGATACTACAGAGGTTGAAAGCTCAGATAGAGTTGTAAATAATAAGGGAAATGCGTCCAGAGACATTTCAGGACACGATAACTTTAGATTCTCTACAGATGATGATAAGAGATATGAAAAGTCTATGAAGGAAGATAAGAAGGTCAGACTTGCAAATGGTACAGATGACATTGAAGATCAACGAACAGCAGATGTATTATCTGATGAGGATAGCCTAGAAAAGTTAATGCAGCAGCTTAATGACCTGACAGGTATGGAGAGTGTTAAGCGCGAGGTAAATAATCTGGTTAACTTGCTTAAGATATGTCAGATTCGTAAGGCTAAAGGTCTTCAGGTTCCACCTACAAACAATCATCTAGTGTTCTTAGGTAATCCGGGAACAGGTAAGACTACTGTTGCAAGAATACTGTCTCAGATATATCACGGACTGGGAATACTTTCTAAGGGTCACTTAGTTGAAGTAGATAGATCGGGCCTTGTAGCAGGATATATGGGTCAAACTGCGGAGAAGGTTACTGAGGTAATTGAGAAGGCCAAGGGTGGAATACTATTTATAGATGAGGCCTATGCACTTTCATCAGGAAAGCAGGAAGGTGACTTTGGCCAAGAGGCAATTGATATCTTGAATAAGGCAATGGAAGATAATCGTGACGACCTTATTGTTATCGCTGCTGGTTATCACAATGAGATGCAGGATTTCCTTGATGCAAACCCTGGTCTTCGTTCAAGATTTAATAGAACTATTGAGTTCCCTAACTATAGTGCAGATGACTTGATAGAGATTATGTTTAATAGAGCTAAGAAATTGGATTATCAGATAGAACCAGAAACTCTAGAATATATTAGAGCTAGGTTTAAGCAATTTCTTATGGTGCCACCAAAGAACTTTGGTAACGCCCGTTCTGTGAGAAATTATTTGGATAATGCAATCAGCAATCAAGCTAACAGACTGGTGTCTAATCCAAGTATTGACATGGATGCACTTACAACAATAACTATAGAGGATGTAAAGAATTTGGTATTAGCGTAATGAGAAAATATATTTGTGAAGGATTGGCAACTTATCTTGCCAAAGAATATAGACCTTGGCATATGCCAGGCCATAAGAGAAAAAATTTTGGGGATGAATTATTAGGAGAGGCTGACATAGATATGGCAGCCTTTTCGTCCTTGAATGATTGGGAACTAACCATAGACACAGGAATTCAGTTGGTGCAGTCTTTTGATGTAACAGAGCTTCCAGAAACTGATGATTTACACCACCCAGAGGATATGATTCAGAAATCTCAGATGCAGTTATCTGAAATATATGGAACCTTGGCCAGCTATTATATGGTAAATGGTTCTACAGGTGGAATCTTAGCAGCAATAGGCGCAGTAGCTAGTATAGATAAAAAGACAATGCTAGATAGTAAGTTGGCAATTTCGGACACAGGAAAAAAGCGAATTATTATAGCTAGAAATTGTCACAAGTCAGTATTTAATGCTTGTGAAATATTTGGTCTAGAACCTGTATATATAGAACCAGAATATCTTAAATTAAAAGAAATAGGTAATGAGAAGAAGGATATAGGGACGAATAATTCATACATTTATGGAGATATAAAGCCACTGGTTATAAAAGAATTATTAGAGGCAAACCAGGATGTGGTGGCAGTTGTAATAACCAGTCCAACCTATGAGGGCGTAATATCAGATGTGGAAGGTATAAAAAAGATATTAGAACCTTACAATATTCCGCTTATAGTAGATGAAGCTCATGGTGCACATCTGCCCTTTATAGACGAGTTACCTAAATCAGCTGTTTCACTGGGGGCAGATATAGTTGTGCAGAGTCTACACAAGACATTACCATCCCTAACCCAGACAGCTATTCTTCATGTGAATAACGGGGAACTAGATGGCAAAGTCAGAAAATATTTATCTATGTTTATGAGTTCATCTCCATCTTATGTCATGCTTTGTTCTATGGAAAGAGCAGTGGTAAATTCTTGGGAGAGAAAAACAAGTGGGCATGGATATAGAGAATATTTGAATAATCTTAAAGCATTTAGAGAAAAAGTAAGTAATTTACAGAACATAAAGCTAGTAGGCGCTACCAAGGATTTGGATCAATGTGAAGGAAAGTCGGAAACAGATAACTTTTTTGCATACGACGAAACTAGAATAGTTCTTTATAGTAAAATTACTGGAGAGTCCCTAGCAAAGATGTTAAGGGATTTAGGAGAGATAGAGGTGGAGATGAGTGGCACAAATTATGTAGTATTAATCTCCACGTATAAAGACAATTTTAAAGATATTGATCGTCTTAGAATAGTGCTGTCTGTTATTGATGAAAAGATAGCTTGGGCAGATATGTTAGAGGAAGAAAGACAGCGAAAGAGTGAAAGCTCTGGAGACAATTCATTTTCTAGGAAGGACTTAGATAAGCTTGTGGGCACAGTGGCTGAGAATAATATTTACGTTTATCCACCAGGAAGTTATATTGTGACTGCAGGGGAGGTTATTTCTCAAAGTGCAGTAGACAAGATAAAGGAGCTTAAGGAATCAGAAAAAAATATAGTAGGACTAGAAGGAGTATAAGGTGCAGGCATTTAAGGCATTCAAACAATTAGATAGTATATCGGATTTGGAGTTATCTTTCTATGAAGAGGTCTCAGAAATTCCAGAGAATGAGGGGGATTTTGAGACCACGGTAAGCTATGTAAAGGACACTAGAGACGGAAAACTTTATATTAAGAAAGAGATCAAGAACGGAGATAAAGCTGTATTTGAGGAGTTGCTTAGATACGAGGAAAGGAACGGGAAAAAGCTGGAAGGTGTTCCTGGAATTGCTACCATCACTGATGATAGAAACACAGTTTATGTCATAGAGGAATTTATTAATTGTCCAACCTTACATAGTGTTATGGAGACACAGTCTGTTACAGCAGAAGAATTGACACTTATATTTAGAGAAGTATGTATAGTATTAGAACGTCTCCATAAGTCAGCTAAGCCCATAACTCATGGTGATATTTCTACAAAGAATATCTTGGTTGATATGGATGCAGTAAGAGGTAAAACCAAGGATCAGAAGGTTTACATAGTGGACTTTAATAGAGGTGATAAACATACCCTTAGAGCTGATATACTTCCGGATATGAAGAAGTGCTGTAAGGCATTGAGAGAGTGTATGGATACTCTAGTACTTAAGAGCATAACCGAGTTCGACGGGGAATTCTGGGAGACACTTAAAGATATTGCGGAGAATGGATATGTAAAATACACTACGGATCGCCAGATGATAGCAGACCTTGGAAGACTTATAGGCAAGCGTGCTCCTAGAACAGAAAAGTCAAAGAAGAAAAGTTATACTTTGCCTGGTTTTAGAACCAAAAGTGTATGGAAGGCTATGATTGCTTGCATAGGGTATCTTCTTATGTTTGTATTAGCCTGCTTTATGAACTTTGAATATGAGGGTGCATGGCTACTTTATGAAAAGGTATGTTTCTTCTTTATGCTGTTTACCTATGTTTCTTGGTTTAGTAATTATATGGGAGTAAGAGACAAATACAGCTGGATGACTGGTAAGAATGTTGTGAAGAAGTTTATAGGACATTTTGTGGCGGTGGTTGCCATATTCGGATTCTGGATGATGATGATAGTTGGACCGGATTTGTTGCACATTGCTTAAGGGGTTTTTTGTATAATGTGGAGAAATTTATAATTTGGGTAAAAACCTATTCACTTACCTCTTGACTAAATAGGGTAAAATGTTCATAATCATCAAGTAAAACCTAGAATCACCACAAATAGTGATGGTGAAGTATCTAGGAAGAGAGCTTTTAGCAGGTATATTATATACAACAAGTTAGAGGTGAAATATATGAAAGATTTAACCCATGGATATCCAGCAAAGGTGATTATAATATTTACTATTCCTATAATGCTGAGTTACATTCTACAACAATTATATAGTTTGGTAGATTCAAAAATAGTAAGTGAATATGTGGGGCCTGAGGCGTTAGCTGCTATAGGGGCTACTGTAGTTGTGTCTAATCTTATTATAGGTTTTGTAAATGGACTAACTCAGGGCTTTGCTATACCTATAGCAAATAGCTTTGGCGCTAAGGACATGGAGAGACTTAGAAAGAATGTAGCGGGAACTATTTTGCTTACCTTTGGCGTGGCAGCAGTTCTAACTGTACTTTCCCTGCTGTATATAAAAGACATTTTGATAGCTCTTGGTACTCCTGTAGAAATCAGACAGGACGCATTAGACTATGTAAATATAATCCTAACAGGTATAATACTTACTGCTATATATAATTGTAGCTCAAATTTGCTTAGAGCAGTGGGGAATAGCAAGGTGTCATTATATTGTCTTTTGGTATCTGTTGTGGCAAATATTGGCCTTGATTTTTTATTTGTAAAGGTATTGGACCAGGGAATAAAGGGGGCTGCCTATGCTACCATTATCGCACAGGCGATGTCAGCAACACTATGTGCTGGTTACCTCTTTGTTAAATATAAGGAAATACTGCCTACGAGAAGGGATTTTGTTCCATATCATGGAATGTATGGAAATCTTATAACTACAGGTCTATCTATGGGACTTATGGGATGCATAGTAAATGTTGGAACAGTTGTGCTCCAAGGTGCCATCAATGATTTGGGCACAAACATAATGACAGCCCACACAGCATCTAGAAGAGTATTTGATATAATATGTGTAATGGTATACACCTATGGTATAGCCATGACAACCTACGTCAGCCAGAATATGGGGGCTGGAAAGCCAGAGCGAGTTAGACAGGGAGTACGTCACGCGAATATAATAGTAACTATAATATCAACAGTACTGATTGTTTTGGTATATACTTGTGCAAGACCAGTATTTCAGTGGATAACAAGTACTACCAACCCAGATATTATAGATGAGTCTGTTATGTATGCCAAAATCAGTGTGTTGTTTTTCTACGCATTAGGACCACTCTTTGTATTTAGATGTGCTCTTCAGGGTATGGGAAGAAAGATTGTTCCACTTATATCAAGTGTCACAGAGATGCTTGTAAAAATATTTTCCGCTATGTTCTTGGTACCAGCCCTTGCCTATAAAGGCGTGGCATTTACAGAGCCAATAAGCTGGGTGCTGATGACTACAATCTTGGCAGTGGCATATTATACTGGGAAGCCTGAGAAGTATTTGAAGGTGGAAGAACAGTAAAGATTAAAAAACTATCTTCTCTAAATATGAAAAAAGTGGTATACTATACATTAGTGAACAAGCATAAAGATATTATATAGGTCTGGTTTATACTTGATATAGACAGACTAGGATAAGACGAGAAAGGATACTGTATATTAGAAAGGTAGAGAATTATGGAATTTATAATTATATTTGGTGGTATAGTTGGTATAGCAATTATCGTGGCACTTGTTGCATCAATCGCAACTGTTTCTTCTGTAGCAGCTAAGGTGGCGGCTAGTGAGGGAGAGAGCGAGGAGGCGTAACTAAGGAGTGGTTTTGATGAACCACTCCTTTTAATTTACTAAGATATTAGCTTGGTGTTGGATAAATATGGTCGTTTGTCGTAAAAAAATGGTTATTTGTCTTAAGTTTCACAAAATTAACTAAAAATCATTTACAATATTAAAATAAAATGAAGGGAGAAATTTGTATGAACGATTTTTTTATTAATGTTGAATCTGTATCAAAACAGAATAAACTGTTAGAACAAACATATGATTTGATTTCTGTAGCAGAGAAAAAAATGAGCGAGGCAAATGCCAATATTAAAAGTATTGGTCTTGCATCTATAGAGCAGTCTCTTATTGAGTTAGAGAACAAGTTAACTAAGCATGTTAGTAATGTGAATTCGCTTGCTCAGTGTTTAAAAAATGTAGTAGGGGAATACATAGCAATGGAGTTAGGCATTCTAGGAAATTCTGTTTTGGATGGATTAGTTAATGATTTTTTCAAGGCAACAGATAACCATAAAAATACGGGTGATTCTAAAACTAATGAAGAGACCGTAAATCCAGATGAAATGTCATATGAAGAATACATAGATTATAGAATAGAAAATGCTGTGGATGAAAATACAAGGAAACTGTATGAAAAATATAAAGATAAGTTAAAAATTAAAGATGATGATTATGATGATGGAGCATATTATGATCAGATATTTAATCATATTAAGCTAAGCGAGGAGGCAGACAATCAAAATCCAAGAGGAAGAGGAACAACACATTTTCATGAATTTGGTCATATGGTAGATGATAAATCTGATTGGAATGATGAAACTTCAAATGATTGGAGTTATGATTTCGGAGATACACTTCAGGAGGATTATGAAAATTATATTGATCAAGTAATGATAGATAATAATTTTACCGATAGAGAGGATGCTTATCAGTATGTAGAAGATTGGTTAAGTGATGGAGATGCTGATATGAAACATAGTGTGTCAGATTTAATAACTGGTCTAAGCGATGGAGACATAGAAGGTCCATGGAGGCATGATGCAAACTATTATTCAGAATCTAAAATTGAAAATGAAGCATTTGCACATTTCTTTGAAGCAGGAATGTGTACAGACTCAACAAAATTAGACTATATAAAAATGATATTTCCAAATGCATATGAAGAATACCAGCAGATGTTAGAGGATGAATTAGATAGCTAGGAGGCGACACGTTGAAAAGAAAGATATTAGTATTATTGTGTGTTCTATGTATTTTATTAACGGGATGTAATAAAGAAAAGAACTCTAAGGAGGAATATATGAATAAAGAAATTGAAAAGGTTATAGTATATTATGAAAAAGAAGGAATTAGTTGCAGTGTGTGGATTTATATGGATAAGGGGGAAAGAAAGATAGCAGTATATTCTGAACCGGAGCAAGTAACAGAGGATAAGTATAATTATGTGGATGAGTTAAAAACATTTATCTGTGAGAGAATAATTGATTCAGAAAAAAAGTTTGAGTCTGGTTCTAGTAGTGGAAATCAAGATGACCAAAAACTTTTATGGAGAATAAGAATAGTGTTTTCTGATGGAGAAAGAGTTTCTTTATCCAGTCTATATGATTATCCAGAATATTGGAATGATTTAGTTCAACTTATAGAAAAGTAAAATGAATATGCGAAAAGAAATGCCCCTGTCCGCGTGATAGGGGCATTTCTTTTTACATATTTTTTATTTTAACAAAACTTAAACATTTCAGAAAACATTCTAAAACATTGGCTGAGTATTATAGGCACATAAGAAAAACAAAAAGCAAATAAGGAGAGAAAAGATATGTCAGTAAAGGAATTTTTTAAGAATGCATTTGAGGATATGAAGGAGAGCACAAAAGCGCAGCACGAGGTCGATAAGGCAAACTTTGCGGCAGCAAAGGCGGAGTCAAAGGCTCAGTGGGAGGAAGCGAAGGCTATGGCTAATCCAAAATATACACAGAAAAAACTACAGGCACAGCGTGAGCAACAGATAGCAGAGGCGAATGCACGTAAGGAAGTGGCACAGGCCAGAATCGATACAGCAAAAGGTGGAAGGTAAATTTGATAACAGAGATTATTATCAATATATGTTAATACCAAGATAAAATAAAAGAATGAAAAGGAGAAAAAACTATGGATAGAAACGAACAGGAATTTTTAGTACAGAAGATTAGAACACAGTACACAGAGAAGGAGCACACAGAGCTTGATGAGCTTAAGAAGTTAGATAACAAGGTTAAGAAGCCAGCAAATACTTTTGGATACGTATTCGGAACTATTTCAGCTCTTGTTATGGGAAGTGGTATGAGTCTTGTGATGACTGATATTGGATCAAAAATCGGAATAGAGGATGGCATGGTTCCTGGTATTGTTATCGGATGCGTGGGACTTATTATGGCATTAGCTAATTATCCTATATACAAGAAGATTCTTGGCAAGCGTCGCAAGCAGTATGCTCAGGAAATTATAGAATTAAGTGATAAGCTGATGAGTGAGAAGTAGGATTAATGTGGGGAAAATCTAGCCGAAATAAAATATTTGGTTTGAATGATTAATAGCGTTATGATGCGAAGCAAACTTGATATGAGCTTGCTTCGTATTATTTTAGGCAAAAATAGGTGGAATATTTTCACATTCTCATATAGTCATAAACAAAATATTAACATTTCAGTGATATAATATCTCTAGTATATTGGTGAAAATTTGTTAATGGGAGGTAACTCATGTTTAAAATATTAGTTGTTGAAGACGACAAGGAGCTTAATAAGACAGTTTGCTCCTTCTTAAATCACAGTGGATATCAGGCTATAGGCTGCACTAATGCAAACGATGCCTATGATGCTTTATATGAGAATATGTTTGACATGATAGTATCTGACATTATGATGCCAGGAGTGGATGGCTTTGAGTTTGCGGAAAGTGTTAGGGAGATAAATCAAGAGATTCCTATACTTTTTATGACTGCAAGAGATGATATTGCATCTAAGCAGAGAGGCTTTAGAATCGGTGTGGATGACTATATGGTTAAGCCGATAGATTTGGACGAGTTGTTTCTTCGTATAGGAGCACTGCTTAGACGTGCCAAGATTGCTGCTTCAAGAAAGCTGGAGATAGGAAGCTTTGTTATGGATGCAGATGAGCATACAGCCTATCTGGAAGATGAGGAG